>CAXTRP010000130.1:0-7756 GCA_964246615.1 uncultured Caulobacteraceae bacterium
GGCTCGGCTTTGCGCCGACCATCCAGAACTTGGTGTTGGTGTTGAACACCTTCTGAGCCCGGTGCAGGAGGCGCAACGTCATGTCCACCCGGTGTCCGTCCGGGTTGAGGTCGATGCGGGTGACCCGGCCGGCCTCCAGCCCCTGGTAGATCACCTTGGTGTCGCCGACACGCGCGCCCGCGGCCGAGGCGAAAGTCACCACCACGTCCACCCCCCTGTCGGTAAGGGCGCGCAGGCCGAGATAGGCCACGATCAGGAGCGCCGCCAGCGGCAGCGCCCAGACCAGTCCCGGCCAGCGCGAAGCCTTGGCCCGGGCCGTAGGCGTGGGATCGCGCGCGGGTTCTTCCGCCGTGCGAGGCGGGGGCGTGTCGCTCAAGCGGGCAGTCCTGCAGCGGCGGGCGAGGCGCCCCTTACGCGGCGCGCAGCGTCCCACATCAGCCGGGGATCGAAGCAGCGGGTGGCGAGCATGGTCATCAGCACCACCATGGTGAACGGCGTGGCGGCCGCTTCGGCGCGACCGTAGATCAGCTCGTTATACTGCATCACCGGCACAAAGCAGGCGATCACGAAAGGGTCCACCATGGACCATCGGCCGATCTCCTCCACCAGGTGGTAAACCCGGGTCTTGGACCGCAGCCGCCGGTCGGAGCGGCGCAGCACCGAGGCGATGCACCAGCCCATTCCGGCCAGCTTGAATAACGGGATGGCGAAGCTGGCGCAAAACACCAGCAGCGCCAAGCTCCAGAGGTGGGCCTGGCCGAGATCGATCACCCCCTGCAGCACGGTGTAGCGGGTCGGCGTGATTCCGATGGGCAGGGTCGCCAGGGGCAGCAGGTTGGCCGGCAGGTAGAACAAGAGGCCTGCGAGCGTCAGGGCGCTTGCCCTGCCGATGGCCTCGGGCTTGCGGGCGTGCAGCGTCGATGCGCAGCGCGGACAGGCGTCGCCGGCTTGGTGCGCCGGAGCCAGCCAGTCGCAGCTGGTGCAGGTCAGGACCGTCCCGTCTCGTCCGTCCACCTCCGGCTGAGCCAGGATCGCGGCCCAGACCGCGCCCTTGTCCAACGCCGCGCGGGTGAGCAGCGCCAGCACGCCCACGGCGATGAAGCTTATCGCGCCGAGGCCCACCTCCACCGAGATCGAGGACTTCAGGCGGGCATAGGCCACGATCAGGCCGAGCAGGAAGACGTCCGGCATGGCCCAGGTCTGCAGCAGGTTGGCGTAGCGGAACGCCCGTCCGAGCCAAGGTGGCCGCCGGCCGAGCTGCAGCGCCCCGAGCACCGCACTCAGCAGGCCGAAGCGCACGAACGGGAACGCCACCACGAACAGGAAGATGACCAGGCCCAGCAAGGGCCAGCCGTCCTTCTGCATGGCCATGGCGCTGGAGGCCAGCACGCTCTGGCGCGACACGCCGACGATGGAGGTGGTCAGGAATGGCGCAAGGTTGGCGGGGAACAGCAGCAGGAAGGCGGAGGCGGCGCAGGAAAGCGCCAGGGCCATGCTTCGCCCATGGGTCCGCTCCAGCAGCGAGTGGCAGGCGACGCAGCTGACCACGCCGGCGCGCGGCGCATGCGGCAGCCGCTGCAGCGTCCCGCAGTCCGGGCAGCCGGTCAGCTCCTGACCCGCCGACGCCGTCAGCCGAAGGCCCCGGCGCTGAACCGGGCCTGCGTCTTCGCCCTGATCTCGTCCAGGCCTACGCCGGAGGCGACTTCGACCAGCGTCAGGCCATCCCCGCCCGCCTTGTCCACGCTGAAGACGCCGAGGTCTGTGACCACCAGGTCCACGCAGGCCGCGCCGGTGAGCGGCAGGGTGCAGGCTCGCAGGAGTTTGGACTCGCCCGCCTTGTTGGCGTGGTCCATCACCACCACGACCCTCTTCACCCCGGCGACGAGGTCCATGGCGCCACCCATGCCCTTCATCATCTTGCCCGGTATGGTCCAGTTGGCGATGTCGCCCCGCTCGCTGACCTCCATGGCGCCCAGCACCGTCAGGTTGATGTGGCCGCCGCGGATCATGGCGAAGCTGTCGGCCGAGCTGAAGTAGGACGAGGTCGGCAGTTCGGTGATGGTCTGCTTGCCGGCGTTGATCAGGTCGGCGTCCTCCTCCCCCGGGTAAGGGAAGGGTCCCATGCCGAGCATGCCGTTCTCGCTCTGCAGCGTCACCGACACGCCCTCGGGGATGTAGTTGGCCACAAGCGTCGGGATGCCGATGCCGAGGTTGACGTAATCGCCGTCGCGCAGCTCAGCTGCGGCGCGCTCCGCCATCTGGTCGCGGGTCCAGGCCATAGGATCAGACCTCCGTTCCGGCAGCGGCGGGGGCCGCAGACGCCGGCTCGCTCCGCGGGCGGGTGGTGACGCGCTCTATACGCCGCTCGTAGTCGCGCCCTTGGATGATCCGGCTGACGTAGATGCCCGGCGTATGAATGCTGTCGGCGGACAGCTCGCCCGGCTCCACGAGTTCCTCCACCTCCGCAATGGTGACCTTGCCGGCGGTGGCCATCATGGGGTTGAAGTTGCGGGCGGTCTTGCGGAACACGAGGTTGCCCTCGGTGTCGCCGCGCCAGGCTCTGACGATGGAAAGATCGGCGGTCAGCCCGCGCTCCATGACGTAGGTCTCCCCATCGAACTCGCGCAGCTCCTTGCCTTCCGCCACCATCGTCCCGACCCCGGTCTTGGTGAAGAAGGCCGGGATGCCTGCGCCGCCAGCCCGAATGCGCTCGGCAAGCGTACCCTGCGGGGTCAGCTCCAGCTTCAAGTCGCCCGACAGGTAGAGCCGCTCGAACAGCTTGTTCTCGCCCACGTAGGACGAGATCATCTTGGCGATCTGACCGTTGTCCAACAGCGTCCAAAGGCCAAAGCCGTCCGCGCCGCAATTGTTGGACACGACGGTCAAACCCTTGACGCCCTGTAGCCTGAGCGCGGCGATCAGTTTCTCAGGATTGCCGGCCAGGCCGAACCCGCCGGCCATCATGGTCATCCCGTCAAACGTGACGCCCTCCAGCGCCGCCTCGGCCGAAGGGTAGACTTTGCGCACCATCCGTCTTTCCTAACCACGCGCCAGCAGGGCGGCCATGATTAGCATGGCTCGAAAGGACCGAAAGCCTGCGTCACGCGCGCCTTTAGGGCGGGCCTCACATGGCGACATCGGCCTTGCCGCCGACGTCGGGCAAGGTGTGGGTGGCGTTCGCCTTGGCGATCGCCAACGGATAGGTGATCGGCCCGCGGGTCGAGACCCAGACCCGGGCGTCCTTGGGATCGAGCCGCATCATGATCAGGTCCGGGTCGGCCTTGCCGTCGGGGTACCAGGCCGAGACGAAGGGCGACCAGTAGGCGTCGCGCTTGGCGATGTCGGTATCGGTGACGAGCGTTCCGTGGATGCAGGCCTGGAACTCCATGTCCTTGGCCATCAGGCACACCATGGCGTCGTGACCGGAGCCGGTCTGCTGGACCAGGTCGGTGTCCTTCTTGGTGAAGAACCAGATGGCGTCGCCCTCCTTGTCGCCGAAGGCGGCCATGGGCTGCATGTGGTGGGGCTCGCCGCCGACGAGACCCAGCATGACGATGCGAGCCTCCCCGATCTCCTTCCAGAGCCGGCTGCGCAACGCGTCGGGGTTCAGGTCCTTGTCAGCCATGGCGTCGTCTCCGCAATTCCGTGGCAAATCCAACCGATGGGGATCGCTCGGGTTCCAGCTCAAGGCCGTTCAGCGTCCGCCGGGAGCCGGAAGCTGACCTCCCCTGCGTCCGAAGTCCACCATCACACGGTCGAAGTGGCGCGGCGCCTGCCCGCCCGGCGCCGCGATCGATGCTGCGGCGACAGTCGAAAGCCAAACCGGCGCATGCATGAAGCAAACCAAATGTTGTTCTCCTTCACTCCACGACATCGGCGGCGATCTGGAAGGCCGAAGACAGTCGCCGCCTGGCCGGCTCGGTTCACGCGCGAATTAAGATCGCGCAGTTAACAATTGTACCGGCGAACGCGAGCGAAGATGTTACCCAATACATCTGCTCAGACCGCAGACGAGCACACCCTCTGACTGGCCCGCTTTTTGCGGCTGCGTGAAGATCGCGGTTCGGGCCGTCGATTGTGCAACATCCGTACTGATGGAAAAGACGTCATGATCAGGAAAATGATGATCTTTCTTGGGCTGTCGCGAAAGCCGCGTGGCGGCTGGCGGCGAGCCGGCCGGCGATGAAGACGGCGTCTTTCGCCATGGCCAAGCCGCCGGCGAGCAAGGCCCTGCGACTGGCGGCATGCGGGTCGGTGGCCTTCGACTTTCTGATCGGAGTGGTGAACGTCGTCACCTTGGGGCGCTACTATAGCCGCGAGACCCGGCGACGGCGCTGAGCGACATCGGCAAGAGCCACGCCGCACGCCGCCTTCGCGATGGGTCCAGGCACGGGCTGACATGCGGTCTTCAGCCCACGGCCGCGCCGCGCTGTGCTCAGAGCGGCAGGCTGGGGTCGATCAGGTACTTCTCGCCCGTGGCCCGGCGCAGGTAGGCCATGAACACGTCCCGCTCCAACACTTGCGACATGGAGATGGTGCGGGTGTAGCGGCTGGCGAATGTGGTCTTCAGCTCGGCCATGACGCGGGCCTGCAGGCGGGCGCGGGTCTCGGCCCCGGCCTTTTCCAGGAAGGGCGTCAGCAGCCACCCGCCCACGTCCCACGACAGGCCGAAGCTGCGCGTCAGGGTCGTGGGGCCAAGGTCGAGCGCCCCATAGATGTAGACCTGCTTGGGGCTGGATGAGCCGTAGCGGCTGTAGGCGGCGCCGGCGCTGGCCACCGTCTCCATGGACTGCAGGATGTCGCTGGCCAGGCGGCCGCCGCCGATGGCGTCGAAGGCCAGGGTGGCGCCGGTGGCCTTGAGCGCCTCCACCAGCCGCTCGGAAAAGTCCGGCGCGCTGGAATCGCACACGTGGACCGCGCCTTGGCCGTGCAGGATGGCGGCCTGTTCGGCGCTGCGCACGATGCTGACCAGCCCGATCCCATCGGCCACGCAGACGCGGTTCAGCATCTGGCCGAGGTTGGAGGCGGCCGCGGTGTGCACCAGGGCGGTGTGGCCCTCCTTGCGCATGGTCTCCACCATGCAGAGCGCGGTCAGCGGGTTGACGAAGGCCGAAGCGCCGTCGGCGGCGGTCGCGCCGTCGGGGAGCGGCATGCAGGCGTCCGCATGGATCGTCCGGTACTGGGCGTACATGCCGCCGCCGATGACGGTGACGGTCTTGCCGAGCAGCGCCTGGGCCTTGGGCGAGGCGCCGGCTTCGATCACGCGGCCCGCGCCTTCGTTGCCGACGGCCAGCGACTGTCCGGACCGGGCCGCCACGTGCTTGCGTAGGTGCGAGGGGATCGGGGCGGTCAGGCGCCGCGCCGGTCCCTCACCCTGCTGCACGGCGGCGGCCACGTCGGCCGGACCCACCAGCAGGCCGAGGTCGGACGGGTTGATGGGAGAGGCCTGCACCTCCACCAACACCTGCTCGGGCTTCAGCTCGCCGTAGCGCATCGGCTCGAGCGACAGCTGCAGCTCGCCCTCGGGCGTGATCAGCGAGCGGAGTTCAAGGCCCTGGCGGTCGGTCACGGTACACGGCTCCCGGTGTGATGCGCGGTTGCGGCCTCACGCATAGGAGAACCTACCCCGGAGCTGGGGGCGGAGCCAGGACCCTCACGCCAGGACCCTCACCTCAGCCTGGCGCGCACCACGTAGGGCCGCTCGGGCCGGCCGGTCAGCTGCACCACGCTGGCGGTCTCGAAGCGGCCGTCGCGGCTGTCGGCGGCGCTCACCCGGATGGTCAGGGCGCGGCCCGTCAGGTTGATCGGCGGGGCGAGGTCCAGGGCGGGACGCTCGCCGGCGAGCTCGCGCTGCCGCTCGATCACCGCCGGAGCCGATGCGCTCTCGCCGCCCATGACCTGCAGCGCCAGGGGCGTCGCTGTGCGGGGATCGAAGGCGGCGTCGTCCGCGCTCACCGTCGCCGAGGGCGCGATGGCGGCGTACAGCGCGGGCGTCAGGCACGTCACGCCGGTGAGGTCTGAGACCCGGGCGAAGCCCTGGGCCGCCTCCGCGCCCGGGCTGGCGGCGGTCGCGTGCGTGGTTCGGCTGGGATCGCGCCGGTCCAGGAAGGCTTCCACGAGCGCGTCCACCTGGGCCGGATCGGCGCCGCCTCGCTCGAACAGGGTGTGGGCTTGGGCCGGCGTGATCAGGTTCAGGGGGATCTTCCCGCGCTCGTCCTCCACGGTGATGGTCAGCTCGGCGCCCTCGAAGCGCTCGTGGCGGGGCCGGCCGTCGATGTCCCAGCGGGCGCTGGGGTCGGCGGTGGAAAGGCCGTCCAGCGCCAGGGCGGTTCCGGCGTCGGCGGCGGCCGCCAGTTTCGCGCGCACGATCTCGGCGTTGGCGTCCTGCACCGCGCTGCGGGACGTGGAGACCAGCTGCGCCGCCAGCAGGGCGAAACAGGCGCCCGCCAGCAGCGCCGCGATCACCGCATAGCCGGCCTGGCGCCCCGCCGGCCGGCCCGAACGCGTCACGGCATACGTCCGGGGGGCAGCAGCGTGCTGAGCGCCTTCAGCTTCTCGCGCAGCTCCTCGGTGACGGCGCGGGCGTCGTCGCCGGTGCGCACCACGCGCGGGCGCAGCAGCACCACCAGCTCGGTGCGGGTGTCGTTCTTCTGGATGTTGCCGAACAGCAGCGGCCCCAGCAACGGGATGCGCGACAGGCCCGGGAAGCCGTTGGTGGCGTCGTTGCGGCTGTCCTGGATCAGGCCGCCCAGCGCGATCACCTCCCCGTCGTGCACAGCGATGGAGGTGGCGATCTTGCGGGTGGAGAAGGTGGGCGAGTTCAGCGTGGCCGTGGTCGTTCCTGGAACCACGTCGCTGACCTCCTGGCTCATGTCCAGCAGCACGAAGCCCGAGCTGTTCACCCGGGGCGTGATCTTCAGGATGACGCCGGTGTCGTGGTAGTCCACCGAATTGACGATGGCGGCGTTGGAGGTGATCACGTTGGTGGCCGAGCCGGTGAGGATCGGGACCTGGTTCCCCACCTCGATCGACGCGGTCTGGTTGTTCAGCACCATCAGCTTGGGCGCCGAGATCACGTGGATCTTGGTCAGGCCTTCCAGCGCGTTCAGCGCCGCGTTGATCGACTTGGCGGCGTAGAAGGCCGAGAAGCCGGGAAAGGTGGAGATGGGCAAGGCGGAGGTGGCGCTCTCGGTCAGGCCGGCGCTGATGCCGTGGTTGGTGTAGAGGCCCTGCACCCCGAAGCGCAGGGCGTCGGTGAGCGTCACCTCGGTGATCGCCGCCTCGATCATCACCTGGTAGGGCGCAACGTCCAGCTTGCGCAGCGCATCCTCCACCACGGCGTAGTCGCGGGGCGTGGCGTAGACGACGATGGCGTTGTTGGTCTCGTCGCTGGTGATCTTGGCGTGGAAGTCCTCGGTCTGCACGTCCACGCTCGTGGGCGCGCCGCCACTCGGCGCGTCAGATCCGCTGCCGCCCGGCCCGACGCCGCCCGCGCCCAGCCCGGTGGTGGTCACCCCTGTTCCCGCAGGATTGGATGCGCCGCCGCCGAGCCCGCCCGTCGCCGGGTTCACCGCACCAAAGCTTGAGCCGGGCGCGCCTGCGCCGTTCTGGCCGCCGGCCGGCGGCGTCCCCAGCGTGTCGGCGAACCGCCCGCTGTCCTGGAAGCGCGGCTCGCCCAGGCGGCCCGGTCCCGACGGCCCCTGGCCGAACGCGCTCACCAGCACCCGCGCCAGGTCGCTCGAGCGGCCGTTCTGTA
>CAXTRP010000131.1:0-7711 GCA_964246615.1 uncultured Caulobacteraceae bacterium
TATATGGTGGCAGAGGCGTTGACGGTCCCCCGGTTTCTCATCCAGCTTCAGGGTGAGTATCCGGCGTTCATTCGGCTGCTCTAGCGGCCTGGGCGTCAGCCAGCCAAGAGCGGTGTGAGGACGCCTCTCGTTATAGTCCCTGCGCCAGGCCTCGATTTTGGCCCGAGCGTCGGCCAGGGAAAGGAACCAGTGTGTGTTGAGGCACTCGTCCGAAGGCGGCCATTGAACGATTCCACGAACGCGTTGTCGGTCGGCTTGCCAGGCCGACTGAAGTCCAGCGTGACGCCGTTCTCGTAGGCCCAGCGGTCGAGCGCCTTGGAGATAAACTCCGGCCCATTGTCGACCCGGATGCTCTCGGGCGCGCCGCGCACGGCCGTGATCCTCGCCATGGCGGCCACCACCTGCTCGCCCTTGATGCCCTGGTCCACGTCGATGGCGAGGGCCTCGCGGGTGAACGCGTCAACTACGGTCAGCGCCCTCAACCGCCGGCCGTCGAACAGGGCGTCGGAGACGAAGTCCATCGACCACATCTGGTTAGCCGCCATCGCCGCCGGCTGCCTCTCGCGGTTGGCGGCGCTGACATTGCGGCGAGGTCGTTTGAGCCGAAGGCCTAGCCCATCCTGGCGATAGAGCCGGTAGACCCGCTTATGGTTTACCCGCCAGCCCTCCCGCCGCAGCAGAATGTAAATCCGATAATAGCCGTAGCGCATGCGCGCCGCCGTCAGGTCGCGGATCCGGAGCCGCAACGGCGCCTAGTCGGGCTTGTGCGATACGTAGCGGACTGACGAGCGATCGACGCCGAGCGCCAGGCAACTGCGCCGCTCGCTGATCCCATGAGCCGCCTGGACGTGCGCGATCACCTCGCGCCGCCGCCCAGGCGTCAGAGCTTTTTTGCAAGAACATTCTGCAGAATGTGCTTGTCCAGGCTGAGCTCAGCAACCAGCTGCTTGAGCTTGCGGTTCTCGTCTTCAAGCTGCTTCACCCGGCGGACTTCACCCACGCCAAGCCCGCCATAGACCTTCTTCCAGCGGTAAAAGGTCTGCTCAGAAATCCCCTCCGGCGGATCACCTCCGCCACCGGCGTACCCGTCTCCGCCTGCTTCAAGGCGAACGCGATCTGCTCCTCGGTGTACCTCGACTTCTTCGTCGTCCAGCTCCTTCCTCGTGGTCTTCACAAGGCCGGAAAACTCTCATTCAAACCGGAGGAAAAAACAGGGAGGACGTCAGCCGAGATGAAACCCCGAGAATGGCACAACGGCCTCCGGCACACCGAACACTTGCATCAGCGCGTCGGGATTCAGGGTTGGGACCAGCCAGCCGCCAGCTTGGGCGGCCTGGGTGACGTACAGCAGTCCCGACGTGCCGGATCAGAATTCGTGAGGCTAAGAGTCTCGAACCCGACCGGAGGCTAAACGGCGAAGTCGAAGACGCCCTCAAAGATCGCAATTTTGCTCCAGCAAGGTCGACGTTAGCGTAGAACAAGGGGGCTGGATACCCTTTGACTTTACAGGTGATCTTGACGGTGTTCCGCCCGATGCGTAGCGGCGCATACTGGCCACGAAGCGCCGGGGAAATCTCATCCGCGTCTTTCGAGTTCTCGACATACTGATCTCAGAGTCCGTTTGAGAAAGTGTTCAGTTGGTGATGCGGCGCAAGAGCAGGCTTCCCATGGCGACGTGGATGAAGGCTTCGGAGACGTCCAGGCGCTGCTCATAGTCGCGCACGAGGCGCCGCCAGCGGGTCATCCAGCCGAAGGTGCGCTCCACCACCCAGCGCCGCGGCAGGACCTTGAAGCCGGGCTCGCCGCTGATCCGGCGCACGATCTCGATGACGAAGTCGCGGAAGGCGGCCTTGTCCATCAGCTTGCCCCGGTCATAGGCGCCATCGGCGAACAGGGTCTTCAGCCAGGGCCAGCGCCTGCGCACCGCGTCCAGGATGGCCTGGGCTCCGGCGCTGTCGGAGATGTCCGCTGTGGTCAGGTTGACCATCAAGAGCCGCCCGTCGGTGTCCACCGCGATGTGGCGCTTGCGACCGACGATCTTCTTGTTGGCGTCGTAACCCCTTGCTTGCGCTTGAGGAGCCTTGATCGTCTGGCTGTCGAGCACGCCCGCCGTGGGGCTCGCCTCACGCCCGCAGCGCTCCCGGTCGATCATCAGCGCCACGTCGTGGATGGTGCGAAACAGCAGCCGCCGGACGAAGCGGCGAAACCACCAGTAGATGGTCTGCCAGGGGCCGAACTCCTGGGGCAGCATCCGCCACCCGCCGCCCGAGCGCGCCATGTAGCGGATCGCGTTCATCACCTCGCGCATATCGGTCTTCGGTTTGCGCCCGCGCCGGGGCGCCTTCGGCAGCAGCGGCCTGATCCGCTCCCACTCCTCATCGGTCAGGTCAGTCGGGTAGCGCTTGGTCTTCTTGGCAATCTCGGCCATCCGGCCACGGCTCGCTTGGGTCCACATCCCAAGCTTGAGCCGAAGGCCGGCGAAGCCAATCATGACCCGCGCACCCGCGGTAGCCCTTTCTCAAACGGGCTCTAAGCTCTCATAGTGGCCGCCCGTGATGCCGGGATTATGCCCGTTTACGACGCAGGTAAGGTCATAGCCGTAGCTGAAGCTGTTCAGCTCCCCTTGAAGCGCGGCGGCTTCTGCATCGCGGGGTTGGTCGGCGCGGCGTGCACGGCGCATCCGCCCACCAGGGTCAGCCACAAGCTCCAGCGGCACAGGGCGCCAGCGTACGTCTTCAACGTCAGCCCGCTTCGGAAAACAGCCGCGTCGGACGACCCGCACGGTCGGCTTGGCCGCACCATACGGCGCATCAGCCATGCTACCAGCTACCGTAGACGCGGTTTATTCCCTCGCGGCGATGGCGGCGGTGCCGGGTCGGGTCCCTGAATGACGAAGGTCCTTTTCGTTTTCTTCGCCGACTGCAGGTTGTGCAAGGACGCGCCTTTAGGCCCGAGGACGAAGAGATGCAACGGGCTACGCTTGGTGCTGTACTCGATCGTCAGCTTGTTGGCGCCGGGGTGAAGGCCCGAGAAGGGGATCACACCATGCGGCCGACCGAGCAGCTGCAGCATCATCTCGCCATTCAATGTTGGGGTCACCATCCCGTCACCGCCAGCGTCCTGATTAACAAACAGCAGTCCCGAGGTCATCGGGTCGGACGTGGTGAAGACGAGCGGTTTGAACCCGGCAGGCGGCTTGGCGGCGATGTCGAAAGCGCCTTCGAAGGTTCCGACGTCGCGGTCTTCCCTCGCAAGGTGCGCGTAGAACAGCGGGGCCGGATATCCCATCACCTCGAAGGTGATTTCCATCCCAAACGGCTCTTTTGGCAACTTGCGTTTATAAGTGATCTTAACAGTATTCCGTCCGATGTGCAGCGGTGCGTACCGGCCGCGCTCTCTTGCCTGGAAGTCTTCAGCGTCCTTTGAGTTTTCGGCAAATTCCCTTTGGCTTTCTGACTGACCGCCTTTAAGGCCGAGATCATGCCCGTTGATTGAGCAGGTCAGATCGTAGCCATAGCTGTCAGAGTTAACGACTGCGGCGATCTCGAGCGGCTTCTGTACCGCGGACCTGTTAGGGGCGGCGCTGACCGCACTCGCACCGACCAGGGCCAGCCCCAAGCCCCAAACGTTCAGGTTTGCGCGCATCTTCGCATTACTCACAACTCACAGGCCTGGACGGACGGCTCCTCCAAGGTCTGTTCACCGCATTTATTGCGCGCCTTCTACCCGTCCAACTCGTCGAGCTCAACGGACTGATGCAGAAGGCAGGACTCGTCGAGCGGACCGGCGATCAACCGCCCTGCTGCTCGGCGCCATGATGACCGCCAACAACATGCTCGTCGAAAAAAGCTGGGTGCAGCTGTGGGAACTGTGGAGAGGATGCAGGAAGCGGGCACTCGCATCGAGGTCGGATGGTGTTCCTTGAGGGACTTCAACGATGAGCGCCAGCCCGACGCACCCACCAGGCGCGGCCGATCCGTCCAGTGATCCGTTGCGCCTAGCACTCTTCATTTCGAGCCCGGAGCTTGGTAGCTGGCGAGCATGGCGTCGAGCGCCTGCTCGTCGGCTCGGGCGTGATCGGCCGTGGTAGTGAGCTTCAAGGCGCGGTAGCGCGTTCCGCCGGTCGAAGCCTTGGTGTAGGCCACGACCTCAATCGATCGGAACGCGGACGCCGGCAAGGCGTCGGTGATTATGTCAAGATCAATCCGAGTGGCGCTCAAGGCACCCATCTTGGTCGGCCACACCGTGACAGATCCGGACTCGATGCTCTTGTCTCAGCCGCTGCGGATGTAGCCGACATAGGCCTGCGACGTCAGCGCGGAGCATAGGCAGACGCGGCTGGCTCTGATGATGATCGGCATCCGAAGCTTGCCGGTTTCCGTGTAGGACATAGGATCTAAGTCAGATGCGGGCTGATTTCGATCGTCAATCCACTGCAGAGCGACTCGGTAAATTCTTTGCTACGTGTGCTTGCCGCGGCGCCCAAGGCTAGGCCATAATGTGGAACGGGTGACCGCGGAACGCCTTAGACCATGTTTCTTACGCGCTGGCGGGCTCTATGAGCGTTGAGCTCGATCCCTTCGACCTTGACGCCGCTGGCATCCGCCGCGCGCTGAGCGACCTTCGGGCCTTCATGGAAGCGCTGGCGTTGCGGTTGCAAGGCGCCCTGCCTGACCGGGTAACGGTAGACCGGCGGCGTGATGGGCTCCTTTCCCGCGGCAGTCACGTGCACGAGATCGCGCTGAGGGGCGACGGGGCCGAGTACCGGCTGCGCTTCGACAAGGGAACACTCACGGCGACGAGGGCCAAGGCGGTGCGCGGTGTGGTGATCAGCACCAGCGAAGAGCCCGTAGCTCAGTGGCTAGGCGAGGTGCGCGCCGAGGTGGCGAGTTTGGCGGCGACGATGGGCGACGCCGGTGACGTGCTGGACGATTTCCTTTGAGGGTCTGGTAGATGTCCGCAACGCTGCATGGGCCCGCAGGGAACCCGCTGCCAACGGAGGCTCAAGCTGCCGCGCGTGGCCTTGCGTGGGAACGCGCGTTGGCGAGCGACCGGCTGCCGGACTTCGTGGTGGAGAGGCTGCAAGCAGCCGCTCAGAGCCGGCTGCCCTGGCTGTCGACAATGACTCCGGCCGAGCTTCGCTTGGCGCGCAGCCATGGGATCAGGCCGATCGCAACCGTCAGCGGCACGTGCTGGTACCAGTATGAGCGAAGCTGGACGGAGGGCCACGCCTCTGGCTGGCGCGCCGCCTTGCAGCGCCTGCGCGCCGAGGCGATTGCCTGCGGGGCCAATGCCGTGATCGACGTCAAGATGAGGACCGTCCACACTGACCTGGGCGAGAGTATGGACTACACCCTGCTCGGGACTGCGGTGCGGATGGAGAGCCTGCCCGCCAGCCCCAATCCCGTCGTCGCCACCGTTCCCGCGTTGGAGTTTGTTCGCTTGCTGGAGATGGGAATTGTACCGTGCGGCCTGGCGGTGGGTGCGCACTTCGAGTGGCTGACCGACAGCATGAAAACCTATGGCGGTCAGGGCAGCTGGACGAACCGGCCGCTGACGAGCCTTGGTAATTTTTGGGAGGGCATTCGGCGCAACGCGCATCGGGAATTGCGCATGGACGCCAGCCGCCAGGGTCGGGGCGTGCTCGCACATACCCAGTTCAGTCAGCTTCTCAAGCAGGAGGGCGATAAGGACCGGCCCGACCAGTATCTTGGCCGACACATCGTCATCGGCACCGTGGTGGACAGCCGTCGGGCCGACGCCGTCCCCCAGCACATCCAGACCGTGGTCGACATGCGCGACGACCTTTCGCCGCTTCTCAACGAACGTCGCGGCCCCGCCGCCAGCAACCTGCACGAACGACAGGGAGGCATTTAATGGCCGACACCCAAGATCCTATTCCCCAGCACGCCCTGGAGCGGATGAAGGGCCTGCGGAGTCAAAATAACCGCGGTGGCATCTTCACCTCCGACTTTTCGGTCAACGAGTTCCTGCTTGTCAGGAAGGCGGGGTTCGAGCCGGTGGGCCTGTGCGTCGGCTCCTGCATCTACCACGTGGGCGTTCAATACGGCGGCTGGTCGAAGAACCAAGAAATGACCGTACTCTCACAGGCCATGTACCAGGCCCGCGAGCACGCCATGACCCGAATGCGGGAGGAGGCTCGCGACATGGGCGCCGACGGCGTGGTGGGCGTGCGGCTGGAGGTCAAGCGGCTCGAATGGGACCAGAACGTGCTGGAGTTCGTCGCCATCGGCACCGGCGTGGTGCACGCTCAGGGCCACACTGCCTTTAAGGGACCGGGCGGTGCGCCCTTCACCTCCGACTTGTCGGGCCAGGACTTCTGGACCCTGCTGCACGCCGGCTATCGTCCATTGGAGATGGTCATGGGCTCCTGCGTTTACCACGTGGCGCATCGTGGGCTGTTCAAGACCATGGGTTCGGCGGGCCAGAACGTTGAGCTGACCAACTACTCTCAAGCGCTCTATGACGCGCGCGAGATCGCCATGGAGCGCATGCAGCACGAGGCGATCCGGGTGCAGGCGGAGGGCGTCGTCGGAATGGACCTGCATGAGGGTAGCCACAACTGGCAGCCGCACGTAATCGAGTTCTTCGCTGTCGGTACAGCAGTCACGCCTGTCGCCGCCGAGCTGGCCGCCTCCACCATCCCCGACCCGCAGCTGGTGCTATCGGTGAACAGCTAAGCGGTTTAAGCTCGGTCCTCATCATCGCGAGGGAGTGTATTCATGAGCATCCTCGGCCGCGTCGCCGATCTTTTCCAGTCCAAGACCAACCATCTGATGGACGCTCTGGAGGACCCCAACGAGGCGCTCGACCTCTCCTACGAGAAGATGCTTACCGGGTTGCAGGAAACCAAGCGCCACTTGGCCGACGTGGTTGCCCAGCAAAAGTCTCTGGAGCGGCAGATTACCTCTCAAGACAAGGAGCTGGAGGGCTGCGAGGCCGATGCTAGGTTAGCCGTTAACGCCAATCGCGACGACCTCGCCCGCGCTGCTCTCGTGCACCGCCAGCGCGTGCTCGACACCCGCTCGACCCTGCAGCAAGCATTCGATGCGATCCGGCCCCAGGTGGACAAGCTTGCGGGCTATCAGGGTCAGCTGGAGGACCGAATAGAGCGCTTCCGCACTCAGAAGGACACCATGAAGGCGAGCTACGCTGCCGCTCAGGCCCAGGTGAAGGTGACTCAGAGCTTGACGGGCGTCGGCGGTCGAATGGAGAACGTTGGACGCACGCTGGAGCGCGCGGAGGGCAAGATGTTGGGCGCGCGCGACAAGGCCGACGCGCTGGGCTCCATGTTGGAGCAGGGGTTGATCAGCGACCCGCTGGATAAGCGCTCGCGCACCGACAAGGAACTGGCCCATCTTCGCGACGCCCATGCCGTCGATGATCAGCTCGCTCTGCTGAAGTCGCAGATGGGCGCCCCAGCCCTAAGCGCTCCAGTCACGGTCGCTCTTTCTCCTGCCGACCCGCAAACCTGAGCAGAAGTCTCGTTGGAACTGTCACGTTAAGCCAAGACGCGTCTGGAGACCTGAAGCGCTTGGCCGACCACCCTTCGTCGCCGCGCAGGTTTGCGCCTGGGACCTCAAGTCCTATGTCGATATCGAACTAGCCTGCCCTCAAAGGGTGATCCGGCTTGAGTGCTAGAGCCGATTTCGCTCAGGTAGCATCGTAGCCGGCGTTAGCGATGTAGTTG
>CAXTRP010000132.1:0-6181 GCA_964246615.1 uncultured Caulobacteraceae bacterium
AGCGCTCCGCCCCGGTCCAGAAGGACGAGGTCGTTCACCCCGCTGGCCTGCGCGCGCAACTGGATCGACGCCAGGTCATCGACCTGCGCCATCGCAGACGCCACGATCAGCTTGCCGCAGCGGCGGTGCGCGACCCCCTTGGCGCGGCAGAAGGCGTAGAGTGCATCGCGGCCCTCCACGCACAACTGCGCCTTCAGCGAGCGTGGGGGATAGTAGAGGCCCGCATGGATGACCTCGCTGTTGCGCGAGCTGATCCCGCTGCCGATGACGGTCTGCGCCTCCAGCACCAGCACCTCCCGGCCGTGCAACGCCAGCGCCCGCGCTGCGGCCAGGCCCACGACACCGGCCCCGATGACCACGCACTCGACGCAATCCATGCCGGCGTTCAGGCTCTGGCTCGCGTAAAAGCCGATGCACGCAAACAAGCGGCGCTGGCCGGCCTTGGCCTTGGAGGACCTGTCACCACCCCAAGCTCCTCCCGCACTGCAGCGAACGCAAGGGCCGGACGCCCTAGCGACGGCATATCCTAGCCCACATCTTGACGCTTCCTACCCGCCGCCCTGCGAGATGCGCTCCATGCCGTCCCTGTTCGATCCCATCCGTCTTGGCGCCATCCAGGCGCCGAACCGCATCCTCATGGCGCCCCTGACCCGCGGCCGTTCCACCCGGGAGCATGTCCCGACGCCAGTGATGGCCCGCTACTACGCCCAGCGCGCCTCCGCCGGGCTCATCATCTCCGAGGCTACAGGCATCACCCAGGAGGGCCTGGGCTGGCCTTACGCGCCCGGTATCTGGAGCGAGGAGCAGGCGCAGGCCTGGAAACCGGTGACCGATGCGGTCCACACCGCCGGCGGACGCATCGTAGTGCAGCTCTGGCACATGGGCCGCATGGTGCACCCGAGCTTCCTCGGCGGCGCCAAGCCCGTCTCCGCCTCCCCCACCACCGCGCCGGATCGCGCCCACACCTACGAGGGACGGCTTCCGTATGAGGAGGCGCGGGCGCTGGAGGTGACGGAGGTCCCGCGCCTGCTGGAGGACTATCGCCGGGCGACGCGCAATGCGCTGGCCGCAGGCTTCGACGGAGTGCAGATCCACGCCGCCAACGGCTACCTCATCGACGAATTCCTCCGCGACAAGACCAACCTGCGCACCGACGCGTACGGCGGCCCGGTGGAAAACCGCGTGCGCCTGTTGCGCGAGGTGACCGAGGCCGTCGCAGGCGTAGCCGGGGCAGACCGGACGGCCGTGCGGCTGTCCCCCAACGGCGACACCCAGGGCACCGACGACAGCAATCCCGTCCCCCTGTTCACCGAAGCGGGCCGGGTGCTATCGGACATCGGCGTCGCCTTCCTGGAACTGCGTGAGCCGGGGCCGGAAGGGACCTTCGGCAAGGCGTCGGCGCCACCCGTTGGCCCGTCGATCCGCAACGCCTTCACCGGCCCTCTGGTGCTCAATTCCGACTATGTCGGCGGGACGGCCCAGGCGGCGCTGGACGCGGGCGAGGCCGACGCCATCGCCTTCGGCCGCACCTTCCTGGCCAACCCCGACCTGCCGGCGCGGATCAAGGCCGGCGCGCCCTTGAACCCGGACGTGATGGCGACCTGGTACAGCCAGGGACCTGAAGGCTATGTGGATTACCCGGCGTTGGACGCGGTCATGGCGGGCTGAAGCCTTGCCTCTGCGTCCGTCTCTACGCCTTGTCATCGGGGGCGGACGCTGGAGGGCCTCGCTATGAAAGCCGGCGGGATGGAGGATGGCGCATGATCCGGGTGGGCATCGGCGGCTGGACGTTCGAGCCATGGCGCGGGAGCTTCTTCCCGGAGAAACTCGCTCACGCCCGTGAACTTGAATACGCCTCGCGCCAAGTGACGGCCATCGAAGTGAACGGCACCTACTATCGCACCCAGTCGCCGGCCAGCTTCGCCAAATGGGCGGAGCAGACGCCGGACGACTTCGTCTTCTCCGTCAAGGCGCTGCGCTATTGCACCAACCGCAAGGTGTTGGCGGACGCGGGCGAGTCTGTCGCCAAGTTCGCGAGCAGCGGGTTGAGCGAACTCGGCGACAAGCTCGGGCCCATCCTGTGGCAGTTCATGCCCACCAAGCGGTTCGAGCGCGACGATTTCGCGGCCTTTCTCGATCTGCTGCCCCACGAGGTTGCGGGCCGGTCGCTGCGCCATGCCCTGGAGGTTCGCCACGAGAGCTTCCGCGACGAGGCCTTCGTCGATCTGGCGCGGGCGCGGGGCGCTGCTGTCGTGTTCGCTGACAGCGCCAAGTATCCCTGCCTGCCGGACCCTACGGCGGACTTTATCTATGCGCGCCTGGAAGACGCGAAGGAGGCGGTGGAAACCGGCTATACGGCGGCCGAGTTGGACCGGTTCGCCGACACCGCCCGCGCCTGGGCGAACGGAGAGGCGCCGCCGGGACTTGATTATGTGGGCGCGCCCAAGGCCCATGCAGCGGGGCGCGACGTCTTCATCTTCATGATCAACGGGGCCAAGGTCCGCGCCCCAGCCGCCGCCCGGGCGCTGCTGAGCCGGCTGTGAGCGTCGCCTCCCTGCAGGCTGTCGAGGTCGACTACCGCCGGCGCCGCGCGCTCGGCCCCCTCAGCCTGGAGGTCGAAGCGGGGGAGGTCGTCTCGCTGGTGGGGCCGTCCGGATGCGGGAAATCCACAGCGCTGCGCCTGCTGGAGGGGCTGGAGCCGCCGACCCGAGGCGAGGTGGTGCGTGCGCCCGCACGCGGCGAGACCGCAGTGGTGTTCCAGGCGCCCACCCTTGCGCCATGGTCGAACATAGCCGCCAACGTCGCCCTTCCGCTACGGCTCGCCGGCGCGACCTGGCGTGACGCCCAGGCGCGGGCGGGGCTGGCCCTGACGCGCGTGGGGCTTGCTGGCCGGGAGCGGATGCGACCGGCCCAGCTTTCCGGCGGCATGGCCATGCGGGTGTCGTTGGCCCGCGCCCTGGTCACCTCTCCAAGGTTGCTGCTGCTGGACGAGCCCTTCGCCGCCCTGGACGAGATCACCCGCCGGCGGCTGGCGGACGACGTGCTGGCCCTGGCCTTGGGAGCGGAGATGGCTGTCGTTTTCGTGACCCACAGCGTGGAGGAGGCGGTCTACATGGCGTCGCGGGTCGTGGTGCTGACCGGCGGCCCAGGGCGGGTGGCGGCTGAGCATGTCGTGGCTGCGCCCCTGCCCCGGCCCGACGGCTTCCGGGCCACGACCGCTTGCCGCGACGCCGTGGAGCAGGTGTCGCGCCAGCTCGAGCTGGCTCTGGCCTGACCCGCTTTCCAGGCTGAAAAATGCCTCCAGCATCTTCCGGAAATCACCGAACTCTACTATATGCCCGTCCAGATCGCTGGCCGGCGAGGTTCCGTTTGGCCCCGGCCTGTTTCAATAACATTTCGGACGTTTTATGAAGCAACTGGCTAACCCTGGTTTCAACGATCGCCTCACTGCCGCCGCCGACGCCAAGAAGGCGATGCTGGCTCGCTTCAAGCCCAAGCCCACCGTCGTCGCCGAGACCCTGATCGACCGCAACACTCTGCGCGAACAGGAACGCGAAACCGTCCGTGTCGCCAGGGTCGAGGAGAAGGAGCGCCATCGGGCCGAACGCGCCGCCGCCGAGGAGGCTGCGCGCCTGGCCCTGCTGCAGGACGAGCAGGCCATCCTCGAAGCCAAGCGCACCGAGCGCAAGGAGCGCAAGCAGCTCCAGAAGATGGACGCCCAGTCCCGCCGCGCTCAACGCCTCTCGATGTACTCGCGCGGCTGACCTTGGCGCCCTAGCACACGCATGGATGCTCCCCTCTTTAGGGGGTTGCCAGGGGTAGCCCACCGGGGGAGGTCCACTCAATGCTGCGGCGCATCCCGTCGCCGCTTCAAGGACCCTTCTGCCCTCGAGGGAAGAGGGTCGGGGGTTCCGCCTTACAGCATTGAAGGCAGCACCCTGTCGGGCGGCCTGTGGCCGTCCTGAAACGCCTTGATGTTGATGATGACCTTGTCGCCCATCTCGATCCGCCCTTCCCGGGTCGCCGATCCAAGGTGAGGTAACAACACGACATTGGGCATCTTCAGCAGGCGCGGGTCCACCACCGGCTCGTTCTCGAACACGTCGAGCCCTGCGCCGCCCAGACACCCCTCGGCCAGGCGCGCGGCCAGCGCCGCCTCGTCCACCACGCCTCCGCGGGCCGTGTTGATCAGGATGGCGTGTGGCGGCATCAGCTTCAGCCGGCGCGCCGACAGCAGGTGGTAGGTGCCCGGCGTGTGCGGGCAGTTCAGCGACACGATGTCCATGCGCGCCAGCATCTGGTCCAGGCTCGCCCAGTGGGTGGCCTCCAGCGCCTCGGCGACGGCCGCGGGAATCGGCCGGCGGTTGTGGTAGTGGATCGACAGGCCGAAGGCCTTGGCGCGCCGGGCCAGGGCCTGGCCGATGCGGCCCATGCCGATGATGCCCAGCGACTTGCCGCGGATGCGGCCGCCCAGCATCCAGGTCGGCGTCCAGCCCTCGAAGCGACCAGCCTCCAGCGCCTTGGCGCCTTCCACCACCCGGCGCGCCACCGCCAGGATCAGGGCCATGGCCATATCGGCGGTGTCTTCGGTGAGCACGCCCGGGGTGTTGGTGACCGTGATCCCCCGGGCGTTGGCCGCCGCCACATCGATGTGGTCGAAGCCTGCGCCGATCTTGCCGAACAGCGTCTGCTGCGGCCCGGCGTGCGCCAGCAGCCCGGCGTCGATGCGATCGGTGACGGTGGGGGCCAGCACCTCGGCCCGCGCGAGCGCCGCCGACAACGCATCGCGTCCCATGCAATGGTCGTCGGCGTTGAGCTCCACGTCGAACAGCTCGCGCATGCGAGCTTCAACCGCTGCGGGCAGTTTGCGGGTAACGACGACTTTGAGCTTGCGATCGGCCATGAGGGCGCATGAAAAGAACGGGTGGGAACGCTTAGGGCCAGGGTCTGTAGCAAAGGCGCCGGAGTCGGCCAATGGGCGGCCGCGCTCGCGGCTGTGCTCGCGGTCGTTCCGGGCGCCTGTTCGCGCCATTCCCAGGCGCCGGATACGGCCGGCGGCCAAACCGGCGGGCGCCAGACCCCTTCGGGCTTTCCGGTTCCCCGTTACGTCTCGGCGAAGTTCAACAAGGTCAACGCGCGGGCCGGGCCGGGCGACGACTACGCGGTCAAATGGGTCTATCGCGTCAAGGGGCTGCCGCTGCAGGTGGTGGCGGAGACCGAGGAGTGGCGCAGGGTCTGTGATCCCTATGGCGCGCTGTCGTGGGTGCGGGCCCGCACCACCGACGCCCGGCGTACGGTGATGCGGGGGATCGACCAGCCGCTGGCCCTGCACGCCAAGCCGGAAGACGCCGCGCCTGAGACGGCGACCTTGGTCGCCCACGCCATGGCGGACCTCAAGGAGTGCCAGGGCGATTGGTGCCGCATCTCGGTCGGCCGCACCAAGGGCTGGGTGCGTTCGACCGAGGTCTGGGGGACAGCGCCTGCGCCGCAGTGCCGGTGAGCCTTCCGGCGCCGGCGTTCGACCACGCCGCAGCCGTCTTTAGTCTCTCCCGCTGAGCAGAAAGCTCGCAGACGAGCGCGAAGGCCGCGCTAAGCCGCCTGCGCGACGGTTTGGGGGCCGGCGAAGACGGCCTCAAGCGCCGCCTGGAGCTTGGGAAGCTCAATAGGCTTGGCCACGTGGCCGTCCATGCCGGCCGCCAGGTAGGCTTCCACCTGGTGAGTCAGCGCGTTGGCCGAAAGCGCCAGGATGGGCGTACGCGCCCGACCGCTCTCCGCCTCCTCCGCCCGGATGCGCCGGGTGGCGGCCACGCCATCCAGGCGCGGCATCTGGATATCCATCAGCACCATGTCGAAGTCGCCGGCGCGCCAAGCGTCGATCGCCTCGATCCCGTCGGCCGCCAGGGTAAGGTCCACCCCGAAGATCTGCATGATGGTGGTGAGCACCAACTGGTTGGTGGGGTTGTCCTCCGCCGCCAGCACCCGCAAGGCCGCGCGCTCAGGCGGCGGCGCCACGACCCGGTCCTGATCCGGCGGCGCCTGCCCCGTCTCGATTGCAGCCTGCGCAGACGGCGTGTCGTGCGCAGATGCGGCCGAGCTGACGACCGCATCGGCAGCGCTGCGCTCGAGCGGCAGGTAGACGCAGAAGCTTGAGCCCTGGCCGGGAACACTGTCCACCCAGACC
>CAXTRP010000132.1:6211-7662 GCA_964246615.1 uncultured Caulobacteraceae bacterium
TGGGTGAACTTCTGGAACAGCATTTCCTGCTTGTCCGACGCTATGCCCATACCGCTGTCGCGAACCGTGAAGGTCAGGCCCTGGCCGCCGTCCGGCCCCTCGGCCATCACGCTGAGCCGCACCTCGCCAGCCTCGGTGAACTTCAGCGCGTTGGAGAGGAAGTTGTTCAGGATCTGACGCAGGCGGGCCATGTCGCCCTGGCGAAGACCTCGCGCCAGCGGCGCCACGTCCACCGCCATCGCCAGCCCCTTGCGCTCGGCGACGGCGGCGAAGCCTCCCACGGCCGCTTGGGCCAGCACCTCCACATCGAAGTCGGCGACCTCCAGCTCCAGCTTGCCGGCCTCGATCTTGGAAACGTCCAAAATGTCGTTCAGCAAGCTGAGCAGGGTCTCGCCCGACTGGTGGATCACGTCGACCTGCTCGCGCTGCCCGGGCTCCAGCGGGCTCCGGGCAAGGATTTGCGCCATGGCGAGGACGCCGTTCAGGGGCGTACGAATCTCATGGCTCATGTTGGCCAGGAACTGCGACTTGGCGAGGTTGGCCGCCTCGGACGCATCGCGCGCCTCCACCAGCTCGCCGAGCGTCCGGCGCAGCGCCACGTCCTTGACGTGCAGGCGCGCCATAAGCGTGTTGAAACAGATTGTGAGGCGACCGATCTCGTCAGCGGTGTTCGGCTCGACACGCACCTGGAAGCCCCCGCTTGAGCCTACCGCATCCATGGCCTTGGCGAGGCGAGCCATGGGCGTGGTGATGCGCGCCGCCAGCCAACGGCCAAGGAACAGAGCCAGCGCCGTGGCGGCGAAGAACAGGGCGCCCCCCATGGCGAGGTAGTGACTGGCCATCGCGCTCCCTGCGGACGGACGCACCGTCAGCACCACTTCCCCCACTGATCGCCCGCGCCAGCGAAGGGGCGAGCGAAGCACGTCCAGCGGGGTCGCGCTCAGATCGCCCGCTTGCCGAAAGGTGGTCGCCTGCCCGGGGCTCAACACCTCCCCCACCATGACCCGAGGAAAATAGCTCAGGATCTGCATGTCATGGCGGACCTGCGGCCCATCGCCAGCGACGAGAGGTTCGGCGACGTTCAGCGCCAGCACGTCGGCCAGGTGTTGGGCGCCCTGCCGGCTGCCGATGCGCTCGCTGTGGCGCTGCTCCAGCATGAACAGGGTGCAGCCGACGAAAAGCACGGTGATGGCGGTGAGCAGGATTGCGGCGGTGATTCGCGCCTGCAGCGACTGAGCGTGCCGGGCTCTGGCGTCAGTGGGATCGACGGCGGTCATCTGAAGACTCTACCGCGCTAGTGCTAACGCTTCACTTAGCCGTAGCGTTTCCCGCTATGGTGGCAAACCGACCACACCTCTCCCGAGGCCGGGAAAAAGCCACGAAGTTAGAAAGATGTCGCTAGCGTCAAGCTTAAGCCCGTGTTTACCATGTTTAGTCTCTTTTGAGGCGTG
>CAXTRP010000133.1:0-7661 GCA_964246615.1 uncultured Caulobacteraceae bacterium
CAGGGCGTCGCCTGCGCGACCTGCCCCGTATCGATATGGTTCGTGTCCCCGACCCTGGTGCGGTGTCACTGCCCGCCGTTGATGGTGGTGACGTGGGAAAGCGGCCAGCACCAGGAGGTCAATCTCTGCGACGCCCGGGAACGGGCGATCGAGCTGGCCCTGCAGCAGCAGGAATCGGAGCTGGCCTGAGCCCGGTGGAGCAGTACGTCGCCGAGCGCAACGCCACCCGCTCGCGGGTGAGCGGGCTGGAGGCGCACCGGGCGTTCGCGGCCGAAGGGGAGGGGTCCCTGACTTATGCCGGCCGCCGTGTGGTCGACGGCCAGGCTCTCGCCTTGCTGCGCAGCGGCGACGAGCTCCTGGTGATGGAGGTCCACACCGACCAGGCGGCCCGCATGGACTGGCATAAGCCGGGCCAGGATGTGGAGATACGGGAGGGGCGGATCGTCTCGCCGCGACACGCCAGGACATTGCAGCCCCGGGCCGAGAGGGCGGCTGGCGACACCGGTCACGACCATGATGGAAGTCTGCGCAGAGGGCCTAAACGCTGATACCTAGGCGGCCAGGGGAGGGGGTGCGACTGAGCTTAACGGGGGCTGATTAGCGTCCAGCATTCGCCTCGTCGCCTGCCTAAGCGCTGATCAACGAAGGTTAGGACGCGAGAACGTATGAAGTTCGAGGACGACCAAGACCTGAAAGGTCGGTACTAAAGATACGCTCCCTTTTTTAGTCTCCGGCGCATCTTTTTGGCCTCTCGCTTGAGTTCCGGTCCTCGTCCATTGTCAGGATCGACTGATCTGTGCCACGCGGCCCAATTGTCCGAAAAATAGGTGTCAGGGAACACGGTCTCTGAAATCGCACCTGCCAGCGTATCGATCAAAATGACATGGCCGAAACTGCCGTCATCAAGTTGGACTAAAACCCACTCCATATCGCCTGGCCCGTTAGGCAGCCGATCACTTTGAACTCGCGCCCCACGAGCGGATGGACTGGCGAGAGTAAGCCTTTGACCTGCTCGGTCCATAGGCGTTCCTCCTCGACGGTCGTAGGTCGCCAGCCATCCGGCCATTCACGGAGCTTAGGCCTCCAAAGCGCGCCTGTCATACACCCTCCTCCACCGCGACTACACTGATAGTGGATAAACTCGGAGTATGTAAGCCGCCGATCTTGCGGCATGGACATGCGCCGCCTCGTCGGACGAAACGTGCGTCGGTTGCGCTTGGAGAAGGGCATGACGCAGGAGCGCTTTGCTGAAACGTCCGGGTTCGCTCAGCAGTATCTCAGCGACTTGGAACGCGGCCGACGTAACCCGACGATCGTGACCCTATACGAGATCGCAGCGGCCTTGGAGGTGAAGCCTTCCGTACTCATCGAAGACGACGGCGAGGGTTGAAGAGGGGCTAACGAGCGGTCAGATCGGCGCTCGGCCAGGGTATGATAGCCGTAGCAACGTCAAGATTTGGAGCTTCAAGCCTCAGATTTATTTTAACTAAAAACGAATTGCAATTGTATCGCGCAGAAGATATCTTATCGGAAATGTGATCTTATTAGTTGATGTTTCCATTGGTTTTATGTGTCGATCTTAGGATATATATTATCGCAAATCTAACGTTGATAAGCGTTCTTGCAGAGAGCTCATTCTGAGCCTCCGCGGCCCTCGCTCCATCCCTCTGGGCACAACGCGCCCTAAAGTTTCGAAAGAGGCCATTCGACCGTCGCCGTCCAGCTCTCAACCAGAGACAAAACGCTCATACCGAACGGCAGCACGCCTCGTTGATCTCGGACGAGGTTGCAGTTGTACCCCTACGCTATGGTCTCCAGGGCCTTGCCCCGCGTTCTCGGACCGAGCAAGCCGATCACCAGCACGCCGGCAAGCAAAGCGCCATCCACAAGTGTAAATACGCTGCCCACGCCGAAGCTGTGCAGCAGGAAGGCGATCAGATAGCCGGAAAAGATCGTGGATAGCCTGGTGAAGGAGTAGACGAAGCCGACCGCTCGCGAGCGGGTGCGGGTGGTGAAGATTTCGCTTTGGTAGGCGTGGATCGCGAAGGCCATCAGGTTGCTCGAGACGGTGACCAGAACCCCAAAGACAATCCACATCAAGGGCGTGGTCTGGCGGGCGAACAGGATTCCGAACACCGCTGCGCTTGTGGCGCCGAGCATGAGTTGATGCTTACGCTCGAAGCGGTCGGCGAAAATGACGAAGGCCAGGGGCGCGAGCGGGAAACTGAGCGCGATCGCCGCCGAATAGCCGAGGCTGTGGGTCAGGTCGGCACCCTTGGCCTGTAGCAGCGATGGCACCCAGTTCATGAAACCGAAGTAGCCGATCGCCTGCAGGAAGTTGGCGCTCGCCATCATGAACAGGCGGCGGCGGTACTCCGTACGCCCGAGCTCCCGCTCCGGCTTGACCAATTGGGCTTCCTGCGCCGCTCGCACGGTTGCCGAAGGCGATCCGCCCCTCGCCCGGATACGGTCCTCCAGCGCTTGCACGATGCGACTGGCTTCCGCAGTCCTGCCGTTCTGCACCAGCCAGCGGGGTGACTCGGGGAGCTTGCGCTGCAGGAGGAGGACGACGGCCGCGAGCGCCGCGGGCGCGAAGGCGAGCCAACGCCAGCCCGCCAGTCCCAGCGGCGTTCTCGGCAGCAGGACCAGGGCCATGATGGCGGCCAACGGCGTCGCACAGAATTGGATCGCCGTGCTGAGGGCGAAGGCCCGCCCACGGATGGCCTTGGGCACGACCTCGGCGATGAAGCAGTCGATGGCGATCACCTGCACGCCGATGCCGAGGCCGGTCAAAAACCGCATGCCATCGACGCCCAAGGCTGATGACTGCAGCCCCATTAGGCACGAGCAGACGGAGTACCAGACCAGGGACCAGCGCATGGCTGGGAGGCGTCCCCAGCGGTCCGACGCGCCCGAGAAGGCCAGGGTGCCAAGCCAAAGACCCGCGAAGGTTGACGCGATGAAGCTGGCCGCGTCGCTCAATCCGAACAGGCCCGCCGTTCCCCCCTTGAAGACGCCTGCGCGCACGAGGCCCGGCGAGAAATAGGAGGTCAGGCTGATGTCGTAGATTTCGCAGAACGAGCCTGCCGACAGCAGCGCCACGAGCATCCAGATTGGAGCGGCGGCAGGAAGGCTGTCGAGGCGGGCGGAGATGTCGATGGCCGCTCGGTCGAGCACGTCTTCGCTTGTCGTCGCAGCCATACCTTCCTCCTCGGCCGTCGTCGTGCAGCCGTTCAGGACCGGTGATCCGCCGTATGAAGCATGTCAATCTGTACTGACTTGGTGCAGTATAGCTGCTGAGGCCGGGGGGGCGTAGGTATGCGAAAGTCGACAAAGAGCGTCCAAGCGGAGCCGAGCGCTGGGGCGTCGCTCTATCTCACAGCGGAGCAGGCGGCCGGGGTCTTGGGCGTGGCCGTGTCCTCGCTGTACGCGTATGTCAGTCGCAAGGGCATCAGGTCTCAAGCGGTCCCGGGAACGCGGGCGCGCCTGTACTGGCGTGAAGACATCGACCGGATCGCCCATGGCCCCGGCGCCGAACGAGCGATCAAGTGGGACTCGATCCTCGTTCCGGAGACCAAGATCACCCTGCTGACCGAGCAGGGGCACTTTTACCGTGGTCAGTCGGCGATCCGCCTGTCCCAGACCGCAACGCTGGAGGAGGTCGCGGCGCTGCTTTGGGGACGGGATCGAACGGCCCTCTTCCCTCCTGTCGCGATGCAGGCGCCGGAAGGATTCAGCGAAGCCCAGGCTGCGCTCGCGCGGCTGACACCTACGGACCAAGCGATCGGCCTCTTCCCGATTCTCGAAGCCGCCAGCCCCAAGAACTATGATCGGTCGAGCGCCGGCTTCGCGCGGACGGGCGCCGAGGTCGTCCGATGGCTCGCGGCGATCACGGTGGAGGAGCGCAAGACCTCGTCCGACCCCATCCATATCGTCCTGGCGCGGGCCTTCTCCGGCCTTGAAGCCTATGCCGACGTGATCCGTCGCCTGCTGGTGCTGTTCGCCGACCACGAACTCACCGCGGCGACCTACGCCGTGCGCGCCGTGGCCAACACCGGGACCACGCCGTATCAGGCGGTCGCCGCAGGGCTGATCGCCCACAAGGGCCAGAGACTGGTGGAGGGGCGCGCCCCGGCGATCAAGCGGTTCATCGAGGAGGTGCTGAACGACCCGGATCCCGGTCACCCCGTGCTGGAGCGCTACCGCGCCGGAGACGATATTCCCGGTTTCTCGCACAAACTCTTCAAGGTCGCAGACATGCGCGCCCGCGCCTTGCTTCCCGTCCTCAAGGAGCACTTTGGCGACGAGGACGACTTCAAGCGGCTGTTCCAGGCGATCCACGTCGCCCAAGACGGTCTCGGCGTCGAACCGAACTTGGCGCTTCTGGCCCTGTTCATCGAGCGAAAGTTCAGGCAGCGCACCGGGGTGGGCTCCATCCAGCTGATCGCGCGGGCGGTCGGCTGGATCGCCCACGCCCAGGAGCAGATGGAGAGCGGACCCCTGGTGCGGCCCCGCACCGCCTATACAGGCGTGCTGCCTAGCGACGGTTGAGAGATCGGGTCGGGGAGCTGCCGACACATCCACGCGTCGAGCAGGGCTGCGACCTCCGCATTGTTGAGTTCCAGCATCATCATGTGGCCGTTGCCGTGAACCCCACGATCCTCCAGCCGCAGGTGCTCGACGCAGACGCCAGCCTGCGCCAGGTAGGCCACGGTGCAATGGTCATAGGCGGCGTGGTAGGAGGCTTCGGCGGTGACCACGAGCACCGGAACGTCATGCAGATGCACGAGCGGTCGCACGGAGCCCGTCTGCAGCCAGCCGGACTGAAGCCCGGGCCGCCCACCCGGCGGGGGATGCTTTTCGAACTGCAGCGGGTCGTCAGCGGTGACCGGCGGGTCGTAGGTCAGGGGTGTGAAGGTCAGACCCCACAGACGGTCGGGCACCTTGCGGATGGAGCCCTCGTCTTTGTAGGGCGGCCCGGACGGCTCGATCGCCACGATGGCCTTGACCAGACCCGGGCGCGCATCGGCCATGAGCCAGGCCAAGGTGCCGGCCTGCGAATGCACCAATAGGATGGCGGGGCCGATCCGGTCCAAGAGAGCAGCCCCCGCCTGCGCCACCGCCGTCTCGGTTTCACTGCGGCCGAGCCAGGGAACCTGGCTGGCGTAGAACTGGTCGAAGACGGGATCGCCGGGGTGGCCCTTGCCCTCCCCGCCCGGCCATTGCGTATGCAGCCTGGCCTGGGGCCAGTCGTCATAGTCGGCGCAGGCGGTGAACAGCCGCTCGATGTAGGGGACCGGGATGGTGGTTAGATCGCCATCCAGGCCGGGCTGCCAGGCGGAGCGGCCCCGCGCCGGCTGGTCCACCAGATAGACGATCCAGCCGCGCTCGGCGAACATGTCCGCCCAACCCTCGCGGCCGTCCGGGGTGGTGAGCCAGCAGCTGGCGGTCTGCGCCCCGCCATGAATGAGGACGAGGGGATAGGGGTGCAGGACGCGCTCGGGCGTGAGCGACTCCACGAACATCTGCCCCTGCATGACCCGCGCCTCAGGCGGCCCAGCGTAGCTCCCGCCCACGAAGAAGGTTTGGCGGCGAACGGCTTGTCGTTCCGAGCCCATGACAGAGTCGTCCTCAGTGGTAGCGGTAGCTCAGGGTCAGCCCGTATATCTTGGGCGGCCCCGCCAGCCGGGCCACCGAGTCGTTGCTCGGGATCACCGTGGTGACGAGATACTCGTTGGACAGGTTGCGGACGAAGCCCGTCAGCCGCCAGGCCCCGTCCTGCGTGCCCAAGCCAGCGCGCAGATCCACAACGGTGTAGGGCTTCAACTTGAACTCCGGCGCCGGGGCGTCGGCCGAGTTGAACGTCGCATTCGACACGCCATGGTAGGTCAGTGAGGAGCCGAGGAAGGCCTTGTAGCGGTCGTTCAGGGGAAACTCGTACTGGCCGTCGGCGACCACCTGCTCCTTGGGCGTGTAAGGCAGTTCAGAGCCTTTTAGGTCGCCTGTGACCCCGGCCGCGTTCTGGCTGACGAAGGATTTGGTGACGTCGCTCTCGATGAAGGTGCCGCTGACGGAGAGCGTCAGCCCCTGGATCGGCCGGGCCTCGATGTCGCCGTCCAGCCCCCAGAGCTGAGAGCGGGGGATGTTCACCAGCTGCTGCAGCGCGCCAAAGATCGGGTCGGTGAACTTGGTGCGAAGCTGCTGGTCGTCATAAGAGTAATAGAAGCCGGCCAAATTGAACTGCAGCCGATGGCCGAGAAGAGGCGTCTTGATCCCCACCTCGTAAGCGTCGAGGCGCTCCTGTTTGACGGGGGCGAGCTGTGTGGTGGACGTGGCCAGCACCGGCGAGATCAAGCCTGCCTTGTAGCCGACGCTGTCGCTTGCATAGAGGATGCCACCGCTGGGGAGCTTATAATCGAGGCCGACCTTCCAGGACAGGTTCTGCTCGTTCAGGTGGTTGTGGAAGAAGCTCGGCTGGTAATCCGGCGCCGGTGTCAAGGTCGTGCATCCGTTCGGCGCGCCGCCCGGGACGATCGGGGAGACGGGCGTCTTTTTGAGGCCGATCGCGGAGAAGAGGGTCTGCAGCTCGGTCGATAGATTGCCGATCGGGTCGCCGTCTGTGGCGCCGTTCGGGTCGTAGCTGCAAAAGCTCGCCCGCCGGTCCGACTCCGTGCCCCGGATGCCCCCATGGAAGGTCAGGTTCTCCGGCAGGCGATAGTCCACATTGCCGAACAGGGCGTAGTTGTTGACGGTCTGCTGCTGCAGGCCCTCCACGACATGGAAGGGCGGGAGGAAGGCTAGCGGCTGGTTCGTCGTGCCGTTCAGGCTGGCGATCTCGCCATCGACGATACCGGAATAGTCGTAGTTGCCCCCGACCACATAGGTGAGGGGTCCGGTATGCCCGCTGCCGCGCACTTCCTGGCTGAAGGTGCGGACGTGTCCGACGGTGTTGAGGTTGTTGTATTCGCCGGCGGCGTCCAGGCCGGAAATGTCCACCAGCTTGTTGACATGGATGTCGTCGTAGCTGGTCAGGGAGGTCAAGGTCAGGGCCTGGTTGACTTCGTAGTCGCTGCGAAGCGCCACCTGGTAGAAGGTGTCGTGAGAGCGGAAGGCATAGCCGGCCGGGAACTCCGCCGCCCGTGGATCGTCGCCGACGATCGGCGCGGCCAGGAGCGCGGGCGTGGCCTTTGAAGGCGTCCCTGGGTTCACGGAGCTGAGCTGCAGCGCCTGGGTGTCCGAACCGTCGTAAAAGCCGTTCGCATTCAGCTCGAACTTCAGCTTTTCGATAGGATGCCAATCCAGGATCAGCCGCCCTTGGCCGGTGTCGGCGTTGCCGAGTTCCGGGCCGTTGGGACGGGTGACGCTGTACTGATAGGCCCCCCCCTGGGTCGTGCCGAAGGACAACCGAGCGCCCAGGGTATCGGTGACTGGACCGCTGACGAAGCCGTCCGCCTGGACCTGCCCGAACCGCTCGCCGGTGATATCGCCGCCGGCCTCAAAGATTTTGGTCGGTTTGGCGGCGACGTAGTTGATCGCACCGCCCGTGGAATTCTCCCCAAAAAGGGTGCCCTGCGGCCCCTTCAACGCCTCGACCCGCTGCAGGTCCAGCGGCGCGACTTCGGTCATGATGGGATAAGGTAGCGGGAACTGATCGAGGTAGA
>CAXTRP010000134.1:0-3077 GCA_964246615.1 uncultured Caulobacteraceae bacterium
GACTGGACAGGTCGGCCTTGGCCCGGTCGAGCCTGCGGTCGCGGACATAGGCGGCGAACCCCTGCCCGGCGCCGCCGAGCAGCTTCTGGACATACCTGACCGGCAGGGCGTGTTCGCGCGCGATCTCCGCGAGGTTCAGCTCCGGCTCCGCCAGCTTCACCTCGATGGTCTGCAGGATCTTGTGCAGGATGGCGGCCCGCACGCTGGCGGCGCCCCCCAGTGGGCCCTCCGCCGCCTCGCTGAAGAGCGAGGTCAGCAGGAACTCGGGCAGCGCGATCTCCACCGGGCGGATCTCGTCAAGCTCCAGGGTCTCGATGGCGTCGGCGACCGAGGTCAGCATGCCGGAAAAGATGCGCCCGATCCCTCGGTCGCCCGGCACCAGCACGGCCTGCGACGGCAGGGGCGAGAGCAGGCTCGGGTTCAGCAGCTGTGGCGGCACGTCCACCAGCAGCGCCGTGAAGTCGCTCTCCATGGTCATGGCTGCGGCCTTGCGGGTGCGGCCGCACAGGATGTCGCCAGGGCGGAGCGCTGCGGAACCGCCGTCCTGGGCGTAGCTGGCCCGGCCCTCCAGCAGCTGCACCAGCCAGATGGTGTCGCGCTGCTCGGTGAAGCCCTCGTCCAGGACCTGCCGACGCGACCGGGCCCGGGCGAAGCGCACGCCGGCGAAAGACACCACTGTCGACAGGTGCCCGTAGAAGGGTTCCTCCACCTCGGCGGGAAAGCCGACCTGGATTGAATGAGCCGACATGGCCTCCCGCCATGCGTTACGCCGCTGATCCAGGCTGTAGGCGTCGGTGCTGAAATGGCGGATGTTCACGAGGAAGGGCGTCGAAGTTAAGCCGTTGGCCGCCCGATCTGGACGTGGGCGCAACCTGCACCGGGCCGCCTTCCCGCTCAAGGACGGAGCGTCGCCGCCCCTGTCACGCCGCGCGGGCGCCTACTTTCTAGGCTTTGCTGCCGCCGCCTGGATATCTGGCGCCCCGCCTTCCGAATGGGCGCCGGGGAACCTGGCGAGGGCTGCCGACAACTTAACATCCCGCCACCTCCAAGACGGCGTCCCGGCCTGTGCTTAACCTTGAGCGCGCGTTTGGGATCGAGTTGCATGACCGCCACGCTTTTGAACGACGCCCTGTTCGACAGTTTCTCCAGCTCGATCGGTCGGGTCGAGGAGTCGGAAAGCCTGCCGCCGGCCTGCTACATCGATCCCGATTTCTACGCGTTTGAGAAGACGGCGATCTTCCATAAGGAGTGGTTGTGCGCAGGCCGAGCCTCGTGGCTGGAAAAAGCCGGCGACTACTTCACCCTGTCCCACGCCAATGAGCCGATCATCGTCGCCATGACCAAGGCGGGCGAGATCGCGGCCATGTCGGCGGTGTGCCAGCACCGCGCCATGCTGGTGGCCGAGGGCCACGGCAATGCGCGCGCCTTCGTCTGCCCCTACCACCATTGGACCTACGGGTTGGACGGTCGGCTGGTGGGCGCGCCGGCGATGGAGCGCAGCTGCGGCTTCGACAGAAGCAAGGTGACCCTGCCGCGCTTGGCGGTGGAGGTCTGGAACGGCTTTATCTTCGTCAACCTGGACGTCGACGCCGCTCCCTTGGCGCCGCGGCTGGCGCAGGTCACCGACGCCCTGGCCAACTACGACCTAGCCGTCGCCGAGGGCCCGCGGCCCGATCCGGCTCCAAGCTATCCTTGGAACTGGAAGGTGATGATGGAGAACAACAACGACGGCTACCACGCCACGCGACTGCATCGCGGACCCCTGCATGACTTCATCCCGAGCGAGCTGTCGGTGTTCCCGGACCTGCCTGCGGACACGGCGGGATATCTGCGGTTCAACGGCTCGACCCACGCTGACGTGGGCTTCAACGCCCTGCAGAAGGCGGTGCTGCCGATCTTCCCCAAGCTCACCGACGCCGAGCGCAACCGGGTGATCTTCGCCAACCTTCCCCCGAGCCTGTCCCTGGTCGTGCTGAGCGACATGGTGCTCTACCTGATCCTCTACGCCGACAGCGCTGGCTCGCATCGCATGGCCATCGGCTACCTGGTGCGGCCGGGCGCCATGGAGGAGCCCCTGTTCGAGGCCCGCATGGCCATGAACATGACCGCCGCCATGGAGATCACCGCCCAGGACCTGCACGTGGACGAACTGGTCCAGGTGGGCCTGAACTCCAAGTTCGCGCCGCGGGGCCGTTACTCCTGGCAGGAGACCGCCCAGCGCGACCTCAACGCATGGCTGGTGCAGCGCTACCGCCGCGCCTGGGCGAGCCGATCGGGAGCGGCGGGAGCGGCCATCACGCCTGTGCCGGCGGCGCTGATGCGCACACCCGAGCTGGACGCCGCCGCCGCCTGATGCCGCCCTTGCCAGGAGATCGCGCCATGCCGACCAAGCCGCCGCCTGCCTGGGTGCCCTTCCTGGCGCTCAGCCTGCTGTTCTTCCTGATCTCCGCGGGAACGTTCAGTTCGCTAGGCGTCGTGCTGCCGGCCATGGTCGCCGAAATGAAGTGGAACTGGACCCAGGCCGGGCTCGGCTACACCCTGCTCGGCGTCGCCTGCGGGCTCTCCAGCCTGGCGCCGGCGGTATTCATCCGCCGCGTCGGCGTGCGGGGCGCCATCGCCATCGGCGCGCTGCTCTGCGGGATCGGCTTCGCGGCGCTGGCCCTGACCCGGTCGGTGGGGCTGTATCTGTTCGCCGAGGTCCTGGTGGGCGTGGGCTTCTCGCTCACCACTACGGTGCCGGGGGTGCATGTGATCACCACTCTGTTCCAGCGGCGCTCCACCATGCTGGGCGCCTACTTCACCATAGGCGGCCTGGGACAGGTGGCGGGACCGCTCTTGTATGTAGCCATCGACGGGAGCACCCATCAGTGGCGGCTCTACTGGTGGGTGTTCGTCGCCGCCTGTGCGGTGCTGGGCGGCTTCGCAGCGATGGTCACCTCAAGCCGCAGCGCCGTCATCGATCCGGCCCACGACCAGCCGCCCGAGCAGGTCGGTCCCGCCGACCTGCTCAAGGGGCTGCAGGAGTGGACCGTGCGCCACGCTCTCCGCACGTCGCAGTTCTATGTGATCGTGGGCGC
>CAXTRP010000134.1:3087-7653 GCA_964246615.1 uncultured Caulobacteraceae bacterium
ACAGCCCACGGCTTTGCGGTGGAGCATCTGAGCGAACGCGGCATAGCGCCGAAATATTCGGCGATGATGCTGAGCCTGGAGGCCCTGATCGGCGCGATCGTTGCGGTGGTGGGCGGCGTGCTGGGCGAGAGGGTCTCGCCCAAGACCCTGCTGACGACGGCGCTGGCGGCGCTGGTGGTGGGCATGACCGCGCTCGCCTACGCCCACGGCTATGCGCTCATGCTGGTCTATGCGGTAGGCATCGGCGTCGGCTACGGGCTGAGCTTCCTGGCCTCCACCATGCTGCTGCTCAACTACTTCGGCAAGCGGGCGAACCTTGAGCTGTTTTCGATTATGTCGCTGCTCTCCACGCTGGCGGCGGCGGGTCCGGCGCTCGGGGGCTGGGCGCGCGACACGCTGGGGAGCTTTGCGGGCGTGTTCCTGCTTTGCTCGCTCGCGACCCTGGTGATGCTGGTGGCGACCGTCTTTATGACCCCGCCGGCCTTAGCGCAGGCAGGCCAGCCCCGGCGGGGCGCTAAGGGCCTGCTGACGCCTGCGCCCGACGCCGCGTGAGTGACGCCGCGTGAGCGACGCCGCGACGTCAGGCGCGCCCCAGGCCGGCGCGCCCCCTGCCGAAGCGCCGCCGGACCTGCTGGTCCTGGGCGGACGGGTGGTGACCCAGGACGCCGAGCGCCGCGTGCTCGACGCCTACGGGGTGGCGGTCACCGGCGGCGTCATCTCCGCGCTGGCGCCGAGTGCTGAGCTGAGGGCGCGCTGGCCCCGGGTTCCGGTGCTGGACGCGCGCGACGGGGTGGTCATCCCGGGACTGGTGGACGCGCATCAGCACCTGACCGGCGATCCCCTGGTCCGCAGCCTGATCCCAGACGACATCAGCTCCGACACCGCGATCTTCGAGTGGGCGACCCCGCTCCACGCGGCGCTGAGCGCCGACGACGACGAACTCGGCGCCACCCTGACGGCGGTGGAGTGCCTGCGCTACGGAACCACGACCCTGATCGAGGCCGGCACCGTCGCGCACCCGGATCGGGTCGCCGCGGGGATGCTGGCGGCCGGGGTGCGCGGCGGCGTCGGGTGCTGGGGGTGGGACACGCCGGGCCTGCCTTATGCTGCCCCCGCCGCCGAGGTGCTGGCGCGCCAGGAGGCGGTGCTGCGCGCCTATCCGCAAGGCGCAGGCCGGGTAGAGGGCTGGGTGACGCTGGTGGGCCACGACCTGGCGTCGGACGCGCTGCTGGAAGGGTCGGCCGACCTCGCACGCCGGCACGGCTGCGGCCTGACCTTCCATCTCTCGCCCACAGAAGCGGACGTGACGGGTTATCTGAGCCGCAGGGGCCTGCGCCCCGTCGCGCACCTGGACGCGCTGGGCGTGCTGGGGCCCCACCTGCTTCTGGCGCACGCCGTCTGGATCGACGAGGCGGAGCTGGAGCTGCTGCTGGAAAGCCGGTCCGCCATCGCCTACTGCCCCTGGACCTACCTGCGACTGGCGCAGGGCGTCACCCGCGCCAGCCGGCATGGCGAGTTCGCCCGCAGGGGAGGGCGGCTGGCGCTCGGCGGCGATTCGGTGAATGCGGGCGATCTTCCAGATATTTACCGGGTCGCCGCGCTGGCCGTAGGCCTGGCCCGTGACGCCGCCATGGACCCCCGCTTCGCCGCCGCAGCCCAGGGGCTCGATTGGGCCACCTGCATAGGCGCCGAGGCGGTGGGGATGGGCGCGCGCGTCGGCTCCATCGCCGTCGGCAAGCGCGCGGACTTGGTGGTGCACGAGACCCGCGCCCCCTCGTGGCGACCGATGGGACGCGCCGACCTCAACCTCGTCTGGGGCGCCGACGGGCGCACCGTGCGGGACGTGGTGGTGGACGGCCGTATCGTCGTGCGCGACGGGGCCAGCACCCAGGTGGACGAGGTCGAACTCGCGGCCAAGGCGCGCGAGGCCCAGGCGGCGCTGCTGAGCCGGGCGGGGTTCTGAAGCCCTGCGACGCCAACGGCTGCAACGGGAGGGCGATGCGACCTCGCAGCCACGACGATATTGCCAACGGTCGTCGCCGCCATCAGAACAGCGCCGTGACGCTGAACCGGGCCGATATGGGCTCCAGCGGGTGGAGCTGATAGTCGGCGACGCCCTGAGAAGGTTCGCCCGGCAGTCGAGAGGTGTAGTAGGCTGAAGACGCGCTCGCGTGGGTGTTGTTCAGGTTGTAGATACTCACCTGGACCTTCACCTGGCGGTTGATCCTGTAGCCGGCGTCGATGTTCACTTCGCTGTAGCCGTCGTCCTTGGGATACTCGTCCCCGTCGCTGATCGGGTACTGGCCGAGGATGCGCCACTCCAGGCCTCCGAACCACGGGCCGAGATGGTCCACCAGCACGCCGAACGATCCGATGAAGTCGGGTGCGTTGGCGATGTAGGGACCATCCAGCTGGAAGGCTGTGAGATCGCCGCGGTAGCGGGCGTGGCTGAAGGCGAGGTCGGTGTTCAGCTCGACCCAGGGAAAGGGACGATACTGGGCGGAGACCTCGACACCCCGGCGGCGACTGGGGGCGGATGCCTCGTCCTGGCCTTGGTCCTGGTCGTAGGCCAATTCCGAGGAGAAGTCCTCTTGGAACAGCGCGAGCTGAGTGCTGAGCTTGGGAAAGATTTCGGAGCGCAAACCCACCTCATAGGAAGTGGCGGGCGCAAGCAGCGGGGTGTGCCCGGCGCTCACCGGGACGCCTTCGATGCTGACGGTCTCGAACACCCCGCGCACATCGTTCGAGTGGAAGCCGCGGCCGGCGCTCAGATAGGCTTCGGTCCTCCACCACGGACCCAGGATCAGGCTGCCCTTGGGCTGGAACAGGGCTTCATCGGTATGGCCCTGGAAGCCCGAGATGAAGCTGTGGTCGAAGGCGGTCTGGTACTCTTCGCGCAAGCCCAGGATCGTGCGCAGCCAGGGCGTGAAGTGGGTGGTGTTCTGGGCGTAGAGGCCGATATCGCCCAGATGCACTCGGTCGGCGTCGCAGGCGCCGTCCACCGCAGGAGTGGCGACAGCTGGGACGTAGGAGCCGTCCAGCGCAGGATCCTGCTCGTTTTCGCAGTAGTTCAACGCCGTCCGGTCATGGGTGTGCCGCCGATCGACATAGACGTCGTCATAGCGTCCCTGCAGGCCGATGCTGGTCTCAGAGGTGATCTGGCCAAGGTTCAGGCGGATGGAATAGGCGGCCTGTCCCCCGGCGGTGCTGCGAGCCTCGCTCTGCTGTTCCTGGTCGCCGTTAATGGGATCGTCGAGGAAGTGGGTGTAGTCGTTCCACAGGGTCATGGTGCTGCGGATGTAGTAGGCGCTGGTGGTGAAATTCCAATTCTCGCCCTTGGTGGCGTAGCGTCCTGACAGGCTGAAGCGCTCCGAACGGGCACCGTCGGAAGGATCCAGTGTGCCGAAGCGGTCGATCAAGCCTTCCTGGACCGCGCGCGCCGGCTGATCGGTCGTTAGGTTGCTGTGGCCGTGATAATAGAGAGCAGTAACGCTGTATCCATCGTCGTCGACCCCGTGGACATAGCGGAGCAGGCCGGCGATCTTGTGGAAATTGTCCGGATGGGTCCAGGGCCCATCCAGGTGCTCGTAGTCCACCGAGGCGATCAGCCGGTCGCCTGAGCCGAAAGTGTGGGTCCCGCCGACAAAGCCCTCCTCGTCGCCCAGGGTGCCTGCGCTGAGACTAATCTGGTTGGGCAGGGTGTCGACCAGGCGCAGGTGGTCGTAAGCCACGGCCCCAAAGTCGCCGATGTCGGCGTAGAAGGGCCCCTTGCCAAAATCGATCCCGCCGAGCAGCTCAGGGGCCAGGAAGTTCAGGTCGGAGTAGCCCTGACCGTGGGCGTTGGTCGGCCGGTTGACCGGCATCTCGTCAACCGAAATGGCGATGTCGGTGCCGTGGTCGAGCAGGAAGCCCCGGACAAAATATTGGTTGGCCTTGGCCTCTCCGGAGTGGACGGTGACCGTCAGCCCCGGCGTGCTCTCCAGCAGCTGGCCTATGCGATAGACGGGCCGCAGCTCCAGTTCCTGTCGGGTGATCGAACCCTGGCTCGCCGTCTGGGCGAGGCCGATCTCGTTCAGGCGCGACGCGGTGACAACGACCTCCGAGACGGTGTGGGTGGGCGGATGCGACGTCCCAGTCGTCACAGACGATCTTAGGGGGACGTCAGGTGTCGGCGTCTGAGCGGCCGCGGCGTGAGCGCACGCGACCAAGGCGAGCGCGCTGGCGCCCGCGAACATGAGGTGTTGCAATGTCGTGTCCCGGGGGACACGGACGACGCCGCTCCCCAATTCCAAGCGCATGCGTGCTCGCCGGACGGCGAGGCGCGGTTCAAAGCGTCAGGGAATCGGCGGGCGGTCCGCGGGCGCGGGGCTGCAGGGTCGGCGGACCGCGGGCGCCATGGCTGGCGACCACGCGGAAGGCGGCGAAGGTGAAGGCCGCCGGCGCCCGCAGGAACGTGACGCCGGTGAGCACAGGCAGGTGAGCCGCCGCCGAGCAGTAGGGACATGCGGCTGGTCGTGATGAGGCTGGCTTGCCGTGATGGCGCGAGGCCGCCGCCTTGTTCGGCAT
>CAXTRP010000135.1:0-7631 GCA_964246615.1 uncultured Caulobacteraceae bacterium
CGCCGCGGTTATCCGTCAGCGATCAGAGAAGCTCCGGATAGCCCTGATCTGCAGCGAGCTGGCGAAGGCCGGCTAAGCTTTGATACTCGGTGTCTAGCAGGCGATAAAAGCGGTCTAGCAGCAGTATGCGTCGCACTTCGACCAGCGATGAATCGAGGCTTACATCGTCCAACACTCGCACCAGCAGCTCAAACTCCGCAGAATTGGTGAGGGCGCCTGTGACCAGGGGCAGGCCCAGGCTGCGCATGGACCAGCCGAGCACGCGCAGGCGCCCTGCGACCAGTGGGGCGATGCGCTGCAGGTGGGCCCAGGTCACGCAGTCCACTGCGGCGACGTCGGCCAGGCCCTCCGCAACTGCAGCGGCGCTGCGCGCATGCGCGCCGGTCTCGACCACTTCCCGGAAGAAGGGGCATCCGCCCGCTATCGGCGCCAACTCGGCCCGCAGCAGGTTCATTCCCGTGTTGGAGTCCGGTGCGTTCAACGCCAGCCGCCCGTTGCGCAGGTCCACTAGCCCGCCTGCAGGATCGCCAACGCGCACCAGGAAGACGCTGCGGTGGAAGGGCCCCTGGCACCCGGTCGCTCGATATCCCGGCGCCGCCACTACGCGCACGTCTCCGCGCAGACCGAGCGCCAGGGGATAGCCGCAGGTCTGGGTCAACAGAAGGTCGGGGTTGCGGCAGACGGACTCCAGAGAAGGTCCGCGGGTGAGCCCATGTGGGGCGCGGTCCAACCCGGCGTCGCGAAGGCGGCTGGCGACGGCGGCCCATAGCGCATCGTTTGCTTCCTGCAGCTCGGGAAGATCGTACATCGGTAGACTGGCCACGGCCTGACTGGCGACGGCCTTGTGGGTCGTCGCCGGGCGCGGCGCGAGCGTGATGGCGTTCATGACAGACTACGTCTCGGCCAGGGCTGGGTGGATAAGGCGGTCGTGGGGGCGCAGCAGGTAGCGGGCGAACACTTCTGCATAGCCCTGGTAGGCGAGCCCGCCGTTCGCCCGCAGCAGCCTTTCCCGCTCGGACAGGTAAGCATCGGGCAGCCGATACCACGCCATTCGTGGCTGCTCATGGTGCAGGGCGTGCAGGTTGTTGTGCAGGAACAACAGGCCGAGGATCGGCGCGCGCTCGACGATGGCGACCCGGTGCAGGCGGTCCGGGTGGGCGCGGTGCTCTGCAAATGACCGGAGCAAGGTGAGCGCAGTTCCTGGGTAGACGAAGGTGAGGAGGTATTCGGCGAGGCTCAGCCGGCAGACCAACGTCACCCAGCCGACGACGCCCGCGACCAGCAGGAGATGCTTCACCCAGATGCGTCCATGCCCAGGCGCTCGCTTGGGGGTCGCAAGCTCGGCCACGATGAAGCGGGTGACCAGGAGCGCAGGTCCCAGGACCAGCCGGCCTAGCAGGGTGGCTTCGACCCGAGCTATCCGGTGTTCGAAACGCCGCCGCCGGGTGTCGGCCGGCGCGACGTAGCGCGACTCCGGGTCGGCGGCAGGCAGCGTCAGGTCCGGCGTCGCATGGTGGGCGAGGTGACCTTCGCGGTAGAGCGGGTACGGCAGCCAGAGCGCCAAGGGCCATGCCGCCAGCCAGGTGTTGAGCCGCCGCCAGGGCGTGGGATGGCCGTGAATGGCCTCATGCTGAAGCGACGAGTGCCAGGCGATCAGCCAGGCGCCGACGATGATACGAAGCGGCCACGGCAGTGCCTGATGCCAATAGGTCGCCGCCAACCATCCCGCATAGATCAAACCGGCCAAGCCCACTGTCAGCCATTCGATCCTTGATAGGAGCTGACGAAACAAACCGCCGTCGCTTGAAATGTAATGCTCCACAGTCGGGATCGCCCTGGCAGCGTCTAGCACTCTGATTACAGGGCATACGATCGATGCCGCGGGCAGACGATCGAGAACACCTTTGATCACTGTTAGAATGTCTAACTCAAATCAGTGTTGTCTATAGCCAGCTCAAAAGCGAAGCCGACTTCGACACCGCCAGAACAGGGTGATGCCGGTTGGCGCCTTCATTCCATTCTGAGAACAGCGCGAGGGTGACAGATCAGCTGAGCGCGTCACGATGCCTTAAATGTTTAAGGCAGCGACCGTGACCACGCGTCAGAAGGCCAGCTTGGCGCCCACCAGCAGCAGCGTCGTGGCGAGGATCGGCCGGAGCAGGCGCTCGGGAATGCGGGCGGTGAGCAGGCTGGCGATGATGATGCCAGGGATCGAGCCCACAAGCAGCGAACCGAGGAGGGCGAAGTCGACTGAGCCTAGAAGCCAGTGGCCCGTGCCCGCAATTAGGGTGAGGGGCACGGCGTGAGCGATGTCAGACCCCACGATCCGCGCTATCGGCATCTTCGGATACAGAAAGATGAGCACCGTCACCCCGATTGCGCCAGCGCCGACCGAGGACAAGGTGATCAGCGCGCCGAGCACGGCCCCAAGGATGACGGTGCAGATCGCGGTGGTCTTCGGTCCGGGCTCAAGGGCGTGGCGGGTCGCAAAGGCGAAGATGTGGCGACGGAAGAGCAGGGTCACCGAGGTCAGGAGCAGCGTTGCACCTAGCACAGTGGAGATGAGCTTTGCTGAGGCGTCGGCCTGAAGGTGCAGGCGGTAAAGGAGGCCGATTGTGGCCGCCGTGGCCGGCACGCTGCCGAGCGCCATACGCCCGGTGATCTTCCAGTCCACTGTCTTGTTCGCTCCATGCACCGCCGTGCCGACGCCCTTGGTGGCTGAGGCGAAGAGGAGGTCGGTGCCGACCGCCGTGCTGGGGTGGAAGTGGAACAGCAGGACCAGCAGCGGCGTCATCAACGCCCCGCCGCCCACACCCGTCAGGCCGACCAGCCCGCCGACCAGAAATCCGGACAGGGCATAAAGCGGGTTGAAGCCTCCATGGCGCGCCATCGACGGCGCGCCATGGAGCCAGACCACTCCGATAGTGAACAGCGCGAGCGCGGCGACTACGGCCAGGACGACCGCGGTCCTCACCGTGAACAGCGGCCGGGGGTGGATGATCGCGATGCGGTCGGTCATGGGCGTCCTCGACTGAAACATGCACCCTGCCTGGCGATCGTGGCCATCCACGAAATCTGCGTCGGTGACGAGATACGCTCGGCAACGGATCAGGGAGAGCGGCCGGCCGGTCTGTCGCCGTCCTGGGCGACCTCGAAGCGATCCACCACACAGGCCGCCACGTAGTTGCCAAGGACGTTGGTTGCGCTACGACCCATGTCGAGCAAGTGATCGACCCCGATCAGCAGCGCCACGCCTGCTGCGGGAATGTGGAACGACGGCAAGGTCGCGGCCACCACTACCAGCACGGCGCGCGGCACCGCGGCCACGCCCTTGCTGGCGGCGAGCAGCATCAGCAGCATGAGCGCCACCTGGCCGCCGCTCATGGTCACCCCGTAGGCCTGGGCGATGAACAGCACCGCGAAGGTGGCGTAGAGCATCGCGCCGTCCAGGTTGAAGGCGTAACCTAGCGGCAGGACGAAGCTCGCCACCCGGCTCCGCACGCCAGACGCCTCCAGGACCTCCAGCGTGCGGGGGTAGGCGGCCTCTGAGCTCGTGGTGGAAAACGCGATCAACAGAGGCTGGCGCATGGCGCGGAGCACCCGCGCCGGAGCGCGGCCGCTGACCGCCCAGCCTGCCCCTAGGATCAAGGCCCACAGCACCGCCAACGCCAGGTAGAAGCCGCCGAGAAAGCGAGCGTAGCCGCCGACCAGACCCAGCCCCTCTAACGCCGTGGTCGCCGCCAGGGCGCAGAACACCGCCGGCGGGGCCAGCGCCATCACCATGTCCACGATCCTGAAGGTGACTGCGGCAATCTCCTCCAGCAGCTGGAGGACCCGAGCGGCGCGCTCGCCAAGCCCCGCCATGGCGACGCCTGCGAACAGCGAGAACACCACCACCTGCAGGACCTCGTTCCTGGCCATGGCGTCAACGATGGATGTGGGCACGAGGTGGTCCACAAAGCCCGCGGCCGTCAGCGGCTGCACGGGGCCAGGAGACCCTGCAGCGACGAGGTGCAGCCCCGCCCCAGGCTTCAGCCAGAGTGCAAAAGTGGCCCCAAGCAGCAGCGAAACCACAGACGCCCCCAGGAACCAGCCAAGCGCCCGCAGGCCCATCCGGCCCACACTGCGCAGGTCGCCCGCCCGCGCCACGGCCGCGGTCAGGGTGGAGAACACCAGCGGCGCGATGACCATCTGGATGAGCCGCAGGAAGGCGCGGGTGACTAGCGAGAGGACGCCGGCGGCGGAGCGCGCGTCGACGGGAGCCAGTTTGGCGTGGAGCAGCAGGCCGGCCAGGAGGCCCAGCGCCATCGCTGCGAACACCGACCTGGCGCGTCCCCCCATCGCCGGCCTCAGCCTCTCGCGAAGGCGAGGGCGGCGGCCACCAGCACGTCTGTCGAATCGACCAGGGGCGCGGACAGGTGACCCGCGCCCAACACCAGCGGGACCTCCGTGCAGCCGGAGACGATGAGCTCCGCGCCCCGCGCGACCAGGGTCTCGGCGATCGCCTGCATGTCGGCGCGGGCCGCGGCGCCGACCTCGCCGGCCTTGATGCGGTAGAGGAGCGCCATGAAGCGGGCGCGCAGCTCGCCCTCCGGCGCGATCACGGCGACGCCCTCAGCTTGAAATGCGTCCTGATAGAGGCGGGCGTCCAGACAGGCGCTGGCCGCCAGCAGGCCTATGCGGCGCACTCCGGGGTGGCCGCGACGCATGGCGGCCACCGTCTCGTCGATGAGGCTGATCAGGGTGGCGGAGCGGAGCGCGGCGCAGATGTCGGGCGCAAACGCGTGAGCGCTGTTGCAGACCATGACCAGCCCCTCCGCGCCGGACGCCTCCAGCCCCGCCGCCATGGCCGCCAGCATCGGGCCGGGCGACGGCCCGCTTCCGGCCAGCGCCGCGTTGCGGTCGGGAACCTTGGGGTTGAGGTCCACCAGCACGCGCAGGTGGTCCTGGTCGGCGACGGCGGGAGTGGCGCGCTGCAGCTTGGCCAGGAAGTCCAGCGTCGCCGCCGGCCCCATGCCGCCGAGCACGCCGAGGATGCGCTCGCGCCGCCGTGGCTCGCTCATGCGGAGCGCAGCACGTCCTGGTAGGCGTAGAGCGCCGGTGCGCCGCCGGTATGGACAAACAGCACCCGCTCGCCCGGCCTGAACGCGCCCTCACGCGCTAGCCCGATCAGTCCGGCCATGGCCTTGCCGGTGTAAACGGGATCGAGCAGCACGCCCTCCAGCCGCGCCAGCAGCCGCACCGCCTCGACCATCTCGTCAGTCGGGATCGAATAGCCCGGACCGACCCAGCGATCGAGCGCCGTCACGGCCTCGCGAGGGACGGCGGGAAGATCGAGCAGCGCCGCGGTGCGCTCGGCGAGGGCGTGGACGTTGCCCTCCTGCTCCGCTCGCGGACGGCGGACGTTGATGCCTGTCAGCGGCAGGGCGGCGTTGCAGCCGAGCAGACCGACCAGCAAACCCGCGTGAGTGCCGGCGCTGCCGCTGGCGCAGACCACGTGATCGAGCGCTAGCCCCATGTCGAAGGTCTGGGCCAAGAGCTCCTCGGCGCAGGCGACGTAGCCGAGCGCGCCGAGCGGGTTGGAGCCTCCGCCTGGAATGACGTAGCCGCGACGACCCTGGGCGGAGAGTTCGTCGGCGATCTTGTCCATGGCCGCGGTCATGTCGGTCCCGGCATCCACCACCGTGATCGCCTCCACCCCCAAGAGGTCGAACAGGAAGTTGTTGCCGCTGGCGTCGGGCCGGTAGCTGCCGGCCACGCGCTGCTCCAGCACAACGCGGCAGCGCAGCCCCTCGCGCACGGCGGCGGCGAGCGTCAGGCGGCAGTGGTTGGACTGCACTGCGCCCTGGGTGATCAGCGTGTCGGCGCCCTGGGCCAGCGCGTCGGCCACCAGGAACTCCAGCTTGCGGGTCTTGTTGCCGCCGCCGGTCAGCCCCGTCTGGTCGTCGCGCTTGATCCAGATCTCGGGGCCGCCGAGGTAGGCGCTCAACCGCTCCAGCTTCTCGATCGCGGTGGGTGCAGGGGTGTAGCGGCGGCGGGGGAAGCGCGCGAGGTGCATGTCGGGTCTCTCAGAGGTCGGCGGTCGAGCGGGCGCGCGTGAGGATGGCGGCGGCGCATTGGGCGGCCTGGACGCGGATGTCGGGCACGGACGTGATCTCCCAGAACGCGCCGCGGGTGATCGGACCTACCGCGTAGAGGTCCAGGCGGGTCGAACCGTCACTTCCGATCAGCCGGCCATCCGCTCCCACGTCGAGTCCGAGCCGACACGCGTCCGCGCGGATCAGCCCCTGTGCGGCGAGCCCGGCCAGCAGCGGGTCGCCCACCCGGGTCAGATCACCGTTCGGCCCGGTTCCGTTGACCAGCCCAACCACGTCGAGCTCTCGCCGCTCGCGCGTTCCGCGTGGCGTCCAAACGACCTTCAGCCCCTCGCCGTGCGGCGCTACCGAGACGACACGGCCAGCGGCGGTGCTTAGCGCTCCGCACCCGGTGAGATGGTCGAGCTTGGAGGCCACAGCTGGCGCGAGGCGGTGGCGGTGGATGTCCCACCAGGGTCGCAGGTGGCGCAGGAACTGGTTGCGCTCCTCAAGGCTCCAGCCACGCCAGACCGCCTGGACGTGCGGTCGGAGGCCGTCGATCACCGCGCGCCAGTCGCTGGACCGAGCGCCTTGGCGCAGACGCCGCATCAGGCTCCGCGGCGTGGCGCCCGGCTCTGGCGCGAACGGTTCCGGCGCAGGCCCTTGGCCGAGATGGCGACGAGGCTGCAGGCCGCGGCGGGAGAACGCCAGTATCTTGAGACCAGGCCGCTCGCTGGCCAGACGAAGGGCTAGGTCGACCATGGTCAGCCCGGTCCCGATCACGAGCATGCATCCCTGCTCCGGCAGAGCGCTGAAGTCCGCCGACCAGGGGTCGCCGAAATAGCCTGGGCTCTCGGCCACCACGGCGTCCACCCCGGGCGGTAAATGCGGGGGCAGGTTGCCAACGGCCAGCACCACGGCGTCTGCCGAGACACTGCGGCCCATGCCCAGGGTGACGCTCCAGCCAGGCCCGGCGGCGCCCGCCGCCTTTGGGCGGAGCTCCACCGCCTCGTCCGCCTCCAGGATCAGCCGGCCAGCTTCGCTCTGCTCCGCCGCCTGCCGCAGCATGGCCTGGAGATAGGCGCCGTAGCACGCGCGGGTGACGAAGACTGTGGCCTCCTCCGTCGGGGCGTCTCGGGAGAGCCAGTCGCAGAAGTGGCTGGGTTGGTCGGGAAAGGCGCTCATGTTGGCGGCGCGCACGTTGAGCAGGTGCTCTCGGCTCGACGTGGAATAGGCCGCACCACGGCCGAATGCAGGCCGTCGTTCGATCAGGCGGACGCGGGGCCCGTTCGGATCGCAAAGCAGGTGAAGTGCGGTCAACAGGCCGCTGAACCCCGCTCCAACGACAGCCACGGTTCCTGGCGTGGACAAGGCTTGCCTTTCTCTCACGGGATGAGAGGTGAGGCCGACGACGGACTGTGTTCCATAGCTAGAGTCTTCGGTCGCCTCTCAGCACCTTGCGCCCGTCCTAACGTCAGCCAGCGCTATCGGCCATCAGCTTTAGATGACGGCGTCGTTAGCAAGTCTGAGGAGGGCTGACAGCCACGTGCTTCGCGC
>CAXTRP010000136.1:0-7584 GCA_964246615.1 uncultured Caulobacteraceae bacterium
AGGGGCCGACCTCGTAGCGGCCGTCCGGACGGGTGATCAGGCTGCTCCAGTCAAAGCCGCCGAGCAGCGCCCAGGCGGTGAGCGCGCGCACGTCCACCCCGTCGGCCTGCAGGTCCGAACAGGTGCGCCAGGCCTCGAACAGCCAGCGCATCTGCTCCTCCCGGGTGCAGCCGTTGTGGCACTCGGTGACCGCGATCGGCAGGCCGTAGCGCGCCCAGACCTGGCGGAGCAGCGAGCCCAGCTCCACGGGGTTAGGCTGCAGGATGCGCACGGCGTCCATGTCGGCGTGCTCGCCCTCCCCGATTATCCAGTTTGGGTAGCGCTCGGCGCGATGGTCCAGGAAGCGGATGCTGGTCAGGTAGTGGTTCACCCCGATGACGTCGGGCGGACACGGCGCGTCGGCGATGGCGCGCAGCCTGTCGCCAAAGCCGAACCCGTCGAGCCGCGACCACAGCGGGTGGTGTGCGTCCACCCGGCCGGTGAGCAGGTCCCAGCTCATCCAGCGACGAGCGTTCTCGTAGTCCGCCACCGCCTGGAGCGGCGAGGTGGCCAGGGTCTGTCCGAGGTCCTCGGTCTGAACGAGGCGCGCGGCCGGGTTGACCTGGCGGATTTCCGCCATGGCCGCGCGGACGCCGTCGATCTGGTTCAGCAGGGCCAGCCAGAAGGTGCGCTCGTCCTTGGCGTGCGGATACCAGTGGCCGTAGAGCGCGCTGAACCGCGCGGTGGTCAGCGGCTCGTTGACCGGCGTCCAGTCGTCGATCCAGGCGTAGCGTTCCGCCGCCGCACGCGCGAAGCCGGCGAACAGGCCGACGAAATCGTCCGAGACCAGGCTTGTGTAGCGCGGCCCGCTACCATGGTGCAGCAGGCCCGCGATGGGCCGCATGCCGAGCCGCCGGACATCGGCCAGCCGGGCGTCGGTCCAGCGCCAGTCGAAGCGGTCCGGCCGTTCCGGCGAGACGCGCTCCCAAACCACCGGATAGCGCAAAGCCTTGATGTGGCAGGCGGCGAAGGCCTCCAGGTCGCTCGCACGGTCCTGGTGGCCGGTCTCCACGGTCTGATCGCGGAAGCGGTCGCCGACCCGGTTGACCGTGCACTCGTGACCGCCCCAAAGCTCCAGCACGCCGTCTCCATCCTCGCCGACCCAACGGGGCCACACAGTATAGGGGCGGGCAAGCTGCGTTATATGCAGCCTATGTCCGCGCTTGGCCTCAGCCGGTGGCGCGGCCGATCACCCGGGCCAGCCGCGCCGAGAAGCCACGGGGATCGACGGGCGGCTCGCCATCCACGATCCTCGCCTCGTCGAACAGCAGCCGCGCAGCGTCTTCCCGCAGCGCCTGGTCCGCTTCGCCCAGGCTGCTCAGCCGGGCGATCAGCTCGTGGCGGGGATTGATCTCCAGCACCGGCTTGGCCACCGCATCCAGCCGGCCGGCGCCGGCGAGCAGCTTCTCCATCTGCCGATCCATGCCGTGTTCGGGCGCCACCAGGCAGACCGCACTCTCCGTCAGCCGCTCCGACGCGCGGACGTCGCCGACAGCATCGCCGAGCGTCGCCTTCACAAAGCCGATGAAGTCGGCGACCGTCGCCGGCGCCTCGGCCGCCGGGGCGTGGCCCTCGGCGAGCGGGATCAGGCTGAGGTCCGCCAGGCCCTGGGTCACCGACTTGAAGGGCTTGCCTTCGTAATCAAGGCCGGACGTGACCCAGAAGCTGTCGATCTGGTCGGCCAGCAGCAGAACCTCGACGCCGCGGGCGCGGAAACCCTCCAGCTGCGGCGAGGCCGCCAGCCGCTCCAGGTCGCCGCCGGTGGCGTAGTAGATCGCCGTTTGGTTTTCCTTGAGCCCCGTGACGTAGTCCTTCAGCGACCGCCATGCGCCCGAAGAGGTGGTGGTCTTCACACGCACCAGCTTGAGCAGGGCGTCTCGTCGGGCGTAGTCCTCGTAGAGGCCCTCCTTCAGCACCGGGCCGAAGTTCTCCCATATTTTCAGATAGCGATCCGCATCGTCACCTTCGGCGCCGGCGAGCTTGTCCAGCTCAGACAGCAGGCGGTTGGCGACGCCCTTCTTGATCGCCGTCAGGATCGGGCTCTCCTGGATCATCTCGCGCGAGACGTTCAGCGGCAGATCGTCGGAGTCCACCAGGCCCCGCACGAAGCGCAGGTAGCGGGGCAGGATCGACGCCTCGTCGGTGATGAACACCCGGCGAACGTAGAGCTTCATGCGCCCCGCGCGGTCGGGGTCGAACAGGTCGAAGGGCTTGGTCTCGGGCACGAACGCCAGCACCGAATAGTCGTGCAGCCCCTCGGCGCGGTAGTGCAGCGTCAGCGCCGGCTCGTCGAACTGGCCGGCGACGCTGCGATAGAAGTCGGTGTACTGCTCTGGCGTGATGGACGACTTCGGCTTGGTCCAGAGCGCAGCGCCATCGGCGATCTGGCGAGGCTCGGCGTCCGGCTTGTCCTTCAGGAAGATGGGCACGGGCACATGGCCGGACTGGGACTTGACGGTGCGCTCGACGGTCCCGGGGTCGGTGTAGCCGCCCGCGTCGTCTTTCAGCTGCAGCACGACGCGCGTGCCCCGCACCGGAGCTTGCGCTGTGTCTACAGGCTGGATCGTGTAGGCGCCCAGGCCGTCCGACGCCCACAGCGAGGCGATGTCTGCGCCTGCCCGCCTGGACATCACCTCGATACGGTCGGCCACCATGAAGGCCGAGTAGAAGCCGACGCCGAACTGGCCGATCAGCTGGCTGCCCTCCGCGTCCTTGGCCCCGGCGATGCGGTCCATGAACGCCTTGGTGCCCGAGCGCGCGATGGTGCCCAGCGCCTCGCCCATCTCGGCCATGCTCATGCCGATGCCGTTGTCCTCCACGCTCAGCCGGCGCGCCTCCGCGTCCAAGGTGACGGTGATGCGGGGCGAGCCCTCGTCGCCGGCGAGCAGCGCCGGATCGGACAGCCCCTCGTAACGCAGCTTCTCGCAGGCGTCGGCCGAGTTGGAGATCAGCTCGCGCAAGAACACGTCCTTGTCGGAGTAGACGGCGTGCACCATCAGGTGGAGCAGGCGGGCCACGTCGGCCTCGAACGGACGGGTCTCTGGCGCAGCGTCGGAGGCGGTTGTCATGGTCGAGCTTGGCGTTTCCATGGGAGCAGGTCTGGGGCGCCAGATGCACCCCCGATCCGAGACTTTCAAGAACGCGACGTCCGGGCGCGCAAGACATGCGGCGGACTCAGCGATATGAGCGATCAGCCGAATTGAAGGAGCAGGGATGAAGACCCGCGCCGCCGTTGCATTCGAGGCCAAGCAGCCCTTGGAGATCGTGGAGCTGGACCTTGAGGGTCCCAAGGCCTTCGAGGTGCTGGTAGAGATCAAGGCCACCGGCATCTGCCACACCGACGCCTATACGCTGGACGGGCTGGACAGCGAGGGCCTGTTCCCGAGCGTGCTGGGCCACGAGGGCGCAGGCGTCGTGCGCGAGGTCGGCCCGGGCGTCACCAGCGTGAAGGTGGGCGACCACGTCATCCCGCTCTACACGCCCGAGTGCCGCCAGTGCAAAAGCTGCCTGTCGCGCAAGACCAACCTGTGCACCGCCATCCGCGCCACCCAGGGCAAGGGGCTGATGCCGGACGGCACCTCGCGCTTCAGCTACAGGGGCAGCCCGATCTTTCACTACATGGGCTGCTCCACCTTCTCCAACTACACGGTGCTGCCTGAGATTGCGGTGGCGAAGATCCGGGACGACGCGCCCTTCGACACCAGCTGCTATGTCGGTTGCGGCGTGACCACCGGCGTCGGCGCGGTGGTGAACACCGCCAAGGTCGAGCCGGGCGCCAACGTGGTGGTGTTCGGGCTCGGCGGCATCGGGCTGAACGTGATCCAGGGCGCGCGGCTGGCCGGGGCCGGGCGGATCGTGGGCGTAGACCTCAACCCGGCCAAGGAGGAATGGGGCCGCCGCTTCGGCATGACCCACTTCGTCAACCCCAAGACGATCGAGGGCGATATCGTCGCCCACCTGGTGGCGCTGACCGACGGCGGCGCGGACTACACCTTCGACTGCACCGGCAACACCACGGTGATGCGCCAGGCGCTGGAAGCCTGCCACCGGGGCTGGGGCGTCAGCGTGGTGATTGGGGTGGCGGAGGCCGGCCGCGAGATCTCCACCCGCCCCTTCCAGCTGGTCACCGGCCGGGTGTGGAAGGGCTCCGCCTTCGGCGGTGCGCGCGGGCGTACCGACACGCCCAAGATCGTGGACTGGTACATGGACGGCAAGATCGAGATCGATCCCATGATCACCCACAGGCTCAAGCTGGAGGAGATCAACCGTGGCTTCGAGCTCATGCACGCCGGAGAGAGCATCCGCTCCGTCGTGGTCTATTGAGCATGGGGCTGGAGATCCTATCCGAGACCCGCGCCCATGGCGGCTTGCAGGGCGTCTACCGTCACCAGAGCGTCCAGACGAAGACGCCCATGACCTTCAGCGTCTTCGTCCCCCGGCATGCGCCGGGGACGAGGCTGCCGGTGGTCTGGTTCCTCTCCGGTTTGAGCTGCACCCACGCCAACGTCACTGAAAAGGGCGAATACCGTGCGGCCTGCGCCGAGCTAGGCCTGATCTTCGTGGCGCCCGACACCAGCCCGCGCGGCGAGGGTGTGGCGGATGATCCGGCCGGCGCGTACGACTTCGGACTGGGGGCGGGCTTCTACGTGGACGCCACCGAACCGCCCTTTGCTTGGCACTACCGCATGTGGAGCTATGTCGCCGAGGAGCTGCCGACGCTGGTGGGCGAGCACTTCCCCGCCGACATGGCGCGCCAGTCGGTGATGGGCCACTCCATGGGCGGCCATGGCGCGCTGACACTGGGGCTTGGCCTGCCCGGGCGTTTCGCGGCCGTGTCAGCCTTCGCGCCCATCGTGGCGCCGAGCCAAGTCCCCTGGGGCGAAAAGGCGCTCGCCGGCTATCTCGGCCCGGACCGCAGCCTCTGGCGCAAGCACGATGCGGTGGCGCTGATCGAGGACGGCGCGCGCTTGGCGGGCCTGCTGGTCGATCAAGGCGGGGCGGACCCCTTCCTTGAGGGCCAGCTCCGTCCCGAACTGCTCCGCCAAGCCTGCGAGGCGCACGACGTGCCGCTGTCGCTGACCCTTCGCGAAGGCTACGACCACAGCTACGGTTTCGTCTCCACCTTCATGGCGGCGCATCTTCGATGGCACGCCGAACGGCTGTAGCGCGCGATCCGGCGAGGACGGCCGCGCCGCCGTTCGCCACGTCCCGTCTTGCCCGGGCTTGTTCCGGGCATCCAGGGCGCACCCTTCAACCGGAAAGCCGGCGCGCTCTGGACCCCAGGGACAAGCCCTGGGGAGACGGAAATAAGCGGTTCCGCCTTGGGCCCGACCGCTCTGGGTCAGCCGAGCATCTCCTCCACCAGCCGGCGGAGTTCGAAACGCGTGAGGCCCAACGGCTGGAGAGCAGTCGGAGGAACGGTGGCTTTGGATGATAGGGCGAGCCGTCGGCGGCTCGTGGATGGCGAAAATGTCTTCAACGTCGTCGTGTGCATGAAAGTCCAGTAGGAGGGATTGCTCGCCAGCCGACCTTCGAACGACTTCGGCGAAGGCTTCGGCCTTGCGGATATCGATTGTGGCGAAGTGGAAGGCTCGATGCTCTTGTGAGCTTGTGAGCCGCCGAACTCAGGTCGGGTTGACAGACGCCATATGCCGCCCCCCGACGAGCTTTGCAAGAGGGGGCGGCGTCTGTGAAAACGCCGCGCGCCCGGAGCCCCGCCAAGCTATAAGGCGCCATGTGGCCGACCCCCGATCCCCCTGCCAATGGGCAGGAAAGCGTCTGGGCGTATCCGCGTCCGGCGGTCGCGGAACCCTGCAGCCGACACCTGACGGTGATGCATGGAGGCGTCGTGGTCGCCGAGACCGGGCGCAGCGTGCGCACGCTGGAGACGAGCCACCCGCCTACCTACTACTTCCCGCCCGAAGACGTCGCGCCGAACGTTCTGCGCCCCATGTCCAGACGCTCGCTCTGCGAGTGGAAAGGGCAGGCGCGCTACTTCGACGTGGCCGTGGCGAGCGAGGTGTTTGCGGAAGCGGCGTGGAGCTACCCGAAGCCGACGGCCGCCTTCGCCGCCCTGGCCGGTTACATCGCCTTCTATCCTGAGCGTTTCGACTGTTTCGTGGATGGGGAACGCGTCAAGCCGCAGCCGGGCGGCTTCTACGGCGGCTGGATCACGTCCCATCAGGCCGGCCCGTTCAAGGGCGTCCCGGGCAGCCGCTTCTGGTGATCCGCTACCGCTGAACGGGTGAGCGGCCGTCCTGGGCAGGGCGCTTTTCCCGGACGTGCCGAAGGAAGGTCTCCAGGATCTGCTGGCCAGCCCGGATGCTGCCCTTAACGCTGCCCGACACGTTGGACTGGCCGCCGATCCGCCGACGGTTGGCCACAGGAACCTCGATGATCCGAAGCCGGGAGCGCGCGGCGCGAAGCTGCATCTCCAGGTTCCAGCCGTAGGTCATTTCCCTCATGTCGAGCGCCATCAGCGTGTCGCGCCGGATCACCCGGAAGGCGCACATGTCGGTGTATGACACGCCGTAGAGCAGCCGGATGGCGCCGCCGATGACCAGGCCGGCCATGATCTGGTGCGCCGACATGCTGCCCGGCTCCCGCCGTCCTCGCCAGCGCGAGCCGATGGCGAAGTCATAGGCGCCCGAGCGGATCGGCTCCAGCAGGCTCGCCAGTCCCGCGGGATCGTCCGCACCGTCGCCATCCATGAAGACGATGAACTCGGTCCCGGCGATCTCCGCACCCGCCAGGCAGGCCCGGCCATAGCCCTTGCCGGCCTGCAGCACCTGCGCCCCCGCCGCGGTGGCCACGGCGTCGGTGGCGTCGCGGCTGCCCCCGTCCGCCACGATGATCCGCTTTATGCCGTAGCGACGCAGTTCCCCGACCACCGCGCCGATGGACTCCGCCTCGTTCAGCGTGGGGATGACGACGGCGACGTCGTCCATCACGCCGCGCCGACCAGGGCGCCGTTGAGGCGTGCGTCCAATTCGCCACTCGCCTGCATCTGCTCCAGCAGCCGGCGCGTGTGGCGGGGCGTGTTCGGCTTCAAACCGTCGTCATCTGACGCAGAGGCGCGAGCCAGGTCGCCGCGTAGCCGGCGCAGGCCAGCCACGTCGTCCACGTCGTACCAGGCGGGCAGCAGCTGGACAGGCAGGTCGATCTCGGCGGCGCGCGCGCGGGTCTGGTCGAAGACCCGCTCGGTGCTCCAATCGATGTCCTCGAACAGGCGTCGGTGAGCGACCTTCAGGCCCAGGACATAGTAGCCGCCGTCGTCGGCCGGACCCAGCACGGCCCGGTCTCCCGGCTCGGCGAGCGCCTGGGCCAGCTCCACCAGGATGCTCGCCGGCAGGGTCGGGCTGTCGGCGTTCAGCACGCAGACCGCCTCATGCCCTCGCGCCAGCAGCGCCTCGACCGTGGCGTACAAGCATTTGCCGAAGTCGCCGAGCCACGCCTCGATGAGGCCTACCTCGGGCGGCAGATGCTCGCGGAAGAAGGGCTCCGCGCCCGGCGGCCCGAACGCCATGTAGCAGGCGATAGGCGTCT
>CAXTRP010000137.1:0-7578 GCA_964246615.1 uncultured Caulobacteraceae bacterium
GTGACGGCGGTTCCACCCTGCCCGACGTGAAAGGCGAGTTCACCTTTCGCCGCGGTCACGCCCTGCCGTTCGTCCAGGTGGCCGTTCCCGCCGGCGAGGTGGTGGGCCTGATGGGTGCGCTGCCGGTGGCCAGCCAGCCCGAGCTGATCATGGCCATGACCGCCGACGGCAAGGCCACCGCCTGGCCGGTGTTCTGCTCGGGCGTGCTTGGGCTGGCGCGCGAGACCGGGCCGGACACGGGCAACAGCCAGTTCTTCCTCATGCGCGCCGCCTACCCGGCTCTGGAGAAGCGTTACGCAGGCTTCGGCCGGGTCATAGCCGGCCAGGACGTGGTGAACGCCATCAAGACCGGCGAGCCGGTGCTCCAGCCCCAGGACCGCATGGTCCGGGTCCGGATGGCCGACGACCTGCCCGCAGGCGAGACCCTGAACGTGCGCGTGCTCGATCCCACCAAGCCGGCGTTCAAGGTGCTGCTCGCGCGCGCGCGAGACGAGAAGGGCGCCGACTTTTCGGTCTGCGATCTCGAGCTGCCGTCCCAGGTGAAATGACGGCGCGTCGCGGGTGAGCGTAGCGGGGAGTTTGCGAGAGGAGCTGTCGGCGGCGCAGCTGCGGCGATCGCTGATCGCGGCGGTGGCGCTTGGCGCGGCGGTGCTGCTCGCCACCTCCATCGCCACCGTCGTGCTGGTATCCCAGAGCCAAAAGGCCACGCTCTGGGTCAACCATACCTACCAGGTCGAGCATGTGATCTCGGACCTGCGGGTGTCCATCTCGCGCAACGAGTCGTCCAGGCGCGGCTATCTGATTACGCGCGACCCGCTCTACATGGACGCTTACCACCAGTCGGCGAACGACGTGCCCCGGCTGATGGAGCGCTTCCAGGCGCTTACCTCAGACAACGCCAGCCAGCAGGCCAACGCCGCACGGCTGGAACCGCTGCTCGCCCGCAAGATCGAGGAGCAGGGGAACTCACTGCAAGTCATGCAGGGCGACAGCCGCGGCGCGATCGATCCAGCCACGCTTCTCCGCGAGAACCAGCGATCCCTCGACCAGATCCGCACCCTGCTGGTCGCCATGATGGCCGAAGAAGACGGCCTGCTTTCCCAGCGGGCGCAAGTCCAGACCCACAACGCCAACCTGCTGCTCACCGTGGTGCTGGTCTCGGCGGGGCTGCTGGCCCTGCTGGCGGCGGGATCCTTCCTCATCATGCGGCGCTATGCGGCGGACCTGGACGGCTCGCAGGCGGCGCTGCGGCGGCTGAACACGGGGCTTGAGGACGAGGTGCGCCGGCGCACCGCCGACCTGACCCGAGCCAACGAGGAAATCCAGCGCTTCGCCTACATCGTCAGCCACGACCTGCGTTCGCCGCTCGTCAACGTGATGGGGTTCACCAGCGAGCTGGAGACGGCGGCCAAGCCGTTGCGCGAGCTCACCGCCAAGCTGAAGGCGGAGGCGCCGGCCCTGCTGACCCGGGCGGCCCAGGAGGCGGTGGAGATCGATCTGCCGGAGTCGCTGGGCTTCATCCGCTCCTCCACCCAGAAGATGGACCGCCTGATCAACGCGATCCTGCGCCTGTCGCGGGAAGGCCGCCGCAACTTGTCGCCGGAGCCCGTCGCCATGAGGGCCCTGATCGACGGGATCATCGCCTCGCTCAAGCAGCAGACCGATGCGCGCGGCGCGGTCATCGAGGTCGAGGGCGAGCTGCCCGACGTGGTCAACGACCGGCTGGCGTTGGAGCAGGTGTTCAGCAACGTGGTCGAGAACGCCCTGAAATACCTCAAGCCCGGCCGCCCCGGCCGCATCGTCATCGCTGGTCACATCCACGGCGCCACGCGCACCTTTGAGGTTCGCGACAACGGCCGCGGGATCGAGCCCAAGGACCACGAGCGGGTGTTCGAGTTGTTTCGCCGGGCCGGCCCCCAGGACCAGCCTGGTGAGGGCATCGGCCTGGCGCACGTGCGGGCCCTGGTCTACCGGCTAAGCGGGACCATCACCGTGGAGTCCGACCTTGACCAGGGCGCGACATTCCGCATCTGTCTGCCGAAAACCCTGGCTGTGGCCTGAGGAGTGCGCGTGACCTCTCAATATCCGGTGACCATCGTCATGATCGAGGACGACGAAGGCCACGCCCGGTTGATCGAGCGCAACATCCGCCGCGCCGGCATCTCCAACCACGTACGCCACTTCCTCGATGGCACTTCGGCGCTTGAGTACATCTTCAACGGCGCCGACGGGCCGACCATGAACGGTCCGGCGCTGATCCTGCTCGACCTGAACCTGCCCGACATGAGCGGCACCGAGATCCTCGCCAAGATCAAGTCTGCTCCGCAGCTGAAGCGCACGCCCGTGGTGGTGCTGACCACCACCGACGACAAGGTGGAGATCCAGCGCTGCTATGACCTCGGCTGCAACGTCTACGTCACCAAGCCGGTGGACTACGAGGCCTTCGCCGACGCTATCCGCCAGCTGGGCCTGTTCCTGTCGGTGATCCAGGTGCCTGAGGTGCAGCCGTGACATCCCCGACGGCCGCCTCCGGGCGGCCAAGGCTGCTCTATATCGACGACGACGAGGGGCTGTGCCGGCTCATCGCCCGGGGCTTGGCGCGGCGCGGCTTCGAGGTGACCACGGCCTGCGACGGTGGCGATGGCGTCCGCCTCGCCGCCGACGGGGCCTTCGACGTGGTTGCGGTCGATCACTACATGCCGGGACAGGATGGGCTGGAGACCCTGGAGCAGCTCGCCGCTCTGGCTTCGCCGCCGCCGGTGGTCTACGTCACGGGCTCGGACGAGAGCCGCCTGGCGGTGGCGGCGCTCAAGGCCGGCGCTGCGGACTATGTGGTCAAGTCCACCGCCGACCACTTCCAGGACCTGTTGGCCAGCGCGCTGAACCAGGCCATGGCCCAGGTGCGCCTGCGTCGGGAGCGGGACGCCGCCAAGCACGCCCTGGCCGAGGCCAACGACAGGCTGGAAGCGGTGGTGGCGCGCCAGGCGGCGCTGCTCCGGGAGGTGAACCATAGGGTCGCCAATTCCTTGCAGCTGATCGCCTCGCTGGTGCACCTGCAGGCGGGCGCCCTGGAGGACGAGGCCGCCCGCTCCGCGCTCCGCGACACCCAGAGCCGGATCGCGGCGGTGATGCAGGTTCACCGCCGCCTCTACACCTCAGACGACGTGGAGAACGTCGACATGGAGGAATACCTCGGCGGCCTGGTGGCCGAGCTGCAGTCGTCGCTCGCCGCGGCGTCGGGCGACCACGCCATCCGCCTCTCGGCCCAGCCCATCCGCCTCAACCCCGACAAGGCGGTGTCGCTGGGCGTGGTGGTGGCCGAGCTGGTGACCAACGCTTTCAAGTACGCCTATCCGCATGGCCAGAAAGGAGAGGTGCGGGTCGCCTTCGAGACTGCGCCGGCCGACAGGGTGCGGCTGGTGGTGGAGGATGACGGGGAAGGCCTGGGCGACAAGCCCGTGGCTCGCGGCACCGGCCTCGGCCAGCGCGTCATCGCCGCCATGGCCCGCAGCCTCGGCTCGCGCGTGGAATACGATCCAGGCCATCGCGGCGCCCGCGCCGTGCTGGCGTTCCAGGCTTAAGAGCAGACCCGCCCTCAGGGTGACGCAGTAACCTATATTGCCTCCATCTGAGATCTATTGGCTGGAAGCAGCATCTTCATCGGACGGGCTGAACCGTTCTCAAGAAGGGGCGTTCCGCGACTCGCCTCTTGCCAGTAAGCGGCGAAATCAAGGAAAAGAAGATGGCCATCAAGTTCGCCGCCACGACCAACGCGATCAACCGCGGTCTGGACAGCGCCAAGCCCGAGGCGGGCTCCCACCTGATCGAGGATTGGGAAACCGCGCTCGCCGACCTGGACGTCCCCGGCGGCAAGGGCGTGCTCCGCGACCTCGCTGCGCTCAGGAAGCAGGTGGAGTCAGACAAGCCCAACGCCGACCGTATCCACGCCCTGCTGCACCGCCTGGGCGAGGCCACCATCAAGCTCGCCGCCAAGGCCGAGACCAACGGCGACAAGCTGAAGGCGCTCGGCGAAGCCCTGGTGGAAGCCGGCGAACACTCCCCCGACGAGGAGGAGGACAAGGCCGCCGCCGCCGCCCCCAAGCGCGCCCGCAAGAAGACCTGACCCGACAAGGCGGCTCGCCAAGCGCGGGCCGCCGACCTCCGGACGCAGATATTGGCAATGGTTGAGCTGGATGGATAATCCGCATTGCCGTGACCACGCAGAGCGGACATTTGGCGAAGGCCTACCTGTTCCTGAACGTGCCTACGTCCGTCTCCGGAGAGCATCGTAGACTCCCCGTTCGAAGGCTGGAAGGTCATGACCAGCTCGTGCGATCTCGGCCGCATCGAATGTTCGGGCGATCTCGCCATCGTGCATCAGGACGCCTCCGGTGCATCGGGTCGCAAAGGTCGCGACATCGTGCAGAGCGGTGATCAGGGTCGTGTTGCGCGCGATCTCTACGAAACAACGCTTCACGTCATAGACGGCCACTGGATCAAGCCAGTTGAAGGGCTCGTCCAGGAGCACGACCCTGGGCGATCCGAGGAACGCGCAGAACACGGCTACACGCTGGCGCATTCCGGAGGACATCGCGCTGATCCGCCGGTTGGCCAGTTGCGCCAGCCCGAGAGCTTCGAACAGTTCGCTTGGTCTTTCTGGCTCGGCACCACGGGCGCGTGCGGCCAGCTCAACCAGCTCCTTTGCTGTCAAAGCTTCGGGCAGTGTGTCCAATCCCGGAGCATAGCCGACTGTCTGCGCGCGCTTGGCCGGATCATCGGTCAGGTCTGCTCCGCTGAGCCAGATGCGGCCCTCCTGAGGCGTGAGCCGTCCACCTATGGCGCGCAGCAAGGTGGTCTTGCCGCTGCCGTCAAGGATACCCCACCAACCCGGCAACGCGGCGTGCAGCGTCACCTGTCGAACCGCGGCGCGGGCGCCGAACCTCACCGTCAGCTTGTCGATGATCAACGCTCCATCCACCGACGCCTCCTGGCTTGACGGATCAGTGCGATGGTTCGTACCGGCGCCCAGACCCAGAGGAGCGGCGCGTAGATCGCCAAGAACGCGGCGCAGATCGTCAGGTCCACGCCGGCGGAGAAGCTGGCGAAGCGAGGCCGACCCGCGAGGGCGTGCAGCACCGCCAGGCTCAAGTAGGTCGCCAGCAAGCCGGCGGCGCCCAGCCCGATGCCGCAGGCTATCGTGGCTTCAAGACCTATGGCCGAGGCCCCAAGAACGGTTCCTAGCAAGACCGCGACGGGCGTCGGCAGCGCGACGGCCGCAACGATCCGGGCAAGGGGTAAGGGCTCGTGCCCGACGAATCGAACCAATTTGGGGTCAATCCGCCCTGCGACGGCGCCGCCCGCAAGCGCCCCGCCCACAAGGACTGCTTCACTGATGTCGGCGTTCACGTTATTCTTGTGAGCGAGAATGGCGGCGACCATCGTGACGAGGCCTATGGCTGCGCCGCCGGCCCAAGCCGGCGTGAGACCGACCCTGCGCCGCCATTGGATACGGGCGACCAGCATGGGCCCTGTAAGCGACTGCGCCTTGGACCCTGCCTCCGCCATTGAGCCGCTACGGTGATCGATCCGGTCACGCCCTTGCATGACCAGGAACGAGGCGAGCCCGGCGCCCATCGTCGCCGCCACGAGGAAATCAACCAGCCGGCTAGACGCAATTGGCGCGAGCGCGAACACCGCACAGACCAAGAGAGCCAGCCACAGCAGCGAGGTTTCGAAGAGATGATAGGCGATGCGGCGTTTGGGTCCGGCGACCAGGGGGAGAAAAACGCCCTGAAGCGGTCCACGTGCCTGCACCGCTGCGGTCACGCGCGCCAGGAGCACAAACCCGAGGGCTGACCCGCCCGTCTCCAAAACGAACCGGGACACCCTGGACTGCGGCGCGTGCTCGAAAGCCCAACGTAGGACAAGAAATACGCTCGCCGATAGCGTCGCGAACGCTCCGACGGCGACAGGTTGGCGAACTAGCTCAAGGGCGATCTGGCGGACTTCCAGCCTGCGCCAGGCAAGCAGGATGCGTCCGTTTTGAATCGGTCTGATCGACGCTCGGCTCTCGCTCACCTTGTCCGAGCCCTATCGCCGCCCGCTGAAACGAACGCACTCCATAGCAGACCTAGTCAGCGTCCGCCCTGGGATTGCCTTTCGCGTTGAGCTTTCTCCTGCAAGCGGACCGAGAGGGCCCTGCTTGAGCGCGCTACCGCTGAAGGCGAGTGTGGAGCGTTCCGTAGGGAAGTTCGATGCGGCCTGCGGCTGCGCCGGGTATCGGCTTGAGCTTGGAAGACTTAGAATAACGGCCATCTCCTGCGGCTCGCGGAGAGCGCGTTCCGCGCGCCGGGCCCGTCAGAAGTCCAGGTCGTGGTAGTGGGCGGCCGGCGGCAGTCCGGGCATCCGGTCCGCCAGCAGGGGGCGGAAGCAGGGGCGGGACTTGATCTTCATGTACCAGGTGCGGACGTTCTTGAACTGGTCCCAAGGGGCCTCGCCGATGTAATCGATCACCGAAAGGTGGCCGGCGGCGGCGATGTCGCCGAGGCTCATGCGCCGGCCGGCGAGCCACTCGCGCGCGTGCAGCAGCCCGTCCAGGTAGGTCAGGTGGCCGCGGAGCGCCTCTCGTCCGCGCCTGATGCCGGCGAGGTCGGGGGCGCCCAGGCCCAGCAGGCGGCGCTCCATCTTCTCGTACAGGAGGTAGGCGTTGACCTCGTTGTGGAACTTGCGGTCGAACCAGTCCTGTATGCGCCGCGCCTCCGCCCGCTCGGCGAGGTCGCGCGACATCAGCGGGAAACCCGTGTGCGCCTCTTCCAGGTATTCCAGGATGGCCCGGGTCTCGCAGGCGACCACCCGGTGCATCCCCTGGCCCTCGATCAGCACGGGCGGCAGGCCTGAGGCGTTCAGCTCGGTCAGCCCTTCGGGCCGCTCCCAGTAACGCTCCACCTGCTCGTCGAAGCCGAGCTTCTTCTCGGTCAGAGCCAGACGGACCTGGCGCGAGAAGGGGTCCAGGGGAAAGTGGTGCAGGATGCGGTCGGCGGCCATGGGGCGATGAAGCAGCGCGGAGGAGTCCGGTTCCTGACCCTGCGACCTGCGGCGTTTAAATCCCGTTTACCGATCCGCTCGCCGTGGCGCATCGTGGGCGTGGATGCGGTAGTCTGTTGATTCGCGAAGGACCGCTTCGCTGCGGGCAGGTGCATGGGAGCCTTCGACGCCGCCTTCGCCGCCGCCGGCGGGGCCACCAGCCTGGCGCTCGCCGCCACCCTGTGGGCGCTGGCTCAGCGCCGCCAGGCGGCGAGCCGCATCCGCGAGCTGAGCGAGGCGCTGCGCACTTTCGAGCGGCGGGAGGAGACCGCCCAGGCCTCCACAGACGTGTTCGACCGCGCCGTGGTGGTGATCGAGCCGAACGGCGCGCGCCTGGCGTCGGGCCGCGACAGCCTGTCGGCCTGCGCGGCGGCGCTGGGGCTGTCGCCGAACGCCGAACCGGACGCGGTGGTGGACGCTCTGATCCGCTCCCACCCGGAGAACGCGCGCCGCCTCCAGGCCCTGTTGGAGAGCGGCGAGCCCTGCGACTTCGAG
>CAXTRP010000138.1:0-7481 GCA_964246615.1 uncultured Caulobacteraceae bacterium
GCCTCATCAACGTCGACGCGGCGCCTCAGATCACCTGCCAGCCGCTGGAGACGACGGGGCCTGGCCCGTGGTTGATCGCCCATGTCCCTTGGACGCAAGCCGAGCACGCGATTTCCGCCCATGAGGCGGACGATCGCCTAGCCGATCTCCTGGACGTGGCCCAGGGTGCGGCCTGCCTGCTGGTGGAGCGCCGCACGTGGAACGGGGAACAGCCGGTGACGCTGGCCCGCCTTTGGCACCCCGGCGCGGAGCACCGGCTGGTCGGCCGCTTTGAGCCCAGCGCTCAGCCGGCTTGAGGCAGATCGTGTTGAACTGACAGGTAGCGGCGGATCAGCCGCTCATCGGCCAGGAACCGCGACTTTCCGGCTGTTTGGGGGACGATGCCCGCGTCTTTCACCGCCTCGCCCCCGGCGAGCACCAGGACGGGAACAGACTGGTTGTCTTCGCCAAGCTGGTCGACCAGCTCCCGGCGCGGTCGGGCGAAGTCGATGTAGCGGACATCGACCTTCTCGCGCAGCTCGGGGAAGAAGCTGAGCATGCCCTCTACGCTGACAGAATCGCCGCAGTAGAGGGGGCCAAGGCCGGCGTTGGAGAAGCCCGGCTTCAGCAGAAAAAGGGTGTCTTTCACACGCGTGTCTCCAAGAACCGGCGGCTCACGTCGCCGCCACGATGCGCAGCCGGCGGACGCCGACGACGATGCTGGTGATGCAGAGGGCGAAGCCCAGCGCCAGGAGCGGCAGCACGATGATCGCGCGAAGCACCGGGAGCGCGAGCAGGCCCGGGAAGTTGAAGGTGTGCAGGGCGTAGTAGACCCAGTCGTAGGCCGCCCGGCTGCGGTTGACGACTGCGGCGATCTCCCCGGTCGCGGGATCGACGAACACCTGGGCGCGGTAGGCGCCGGTGAGTTGATAGCTCTCCGTTCCCGGCGGCGCACCCTCCGCTTTCGCATAGAAGTCGTCGGCCGCCAGCGCCCTGGGTCTGGAGACGTGGCTTCCAGGGTAGGCCGCCTGCAGAGCCTGCGCGATGAGCGGTGCGGGTGTGCGGGCCGACGTCCGGCCGCCGACCGCAAGGACCTGGGCGCCATTGGGGCCGATCCCAGCGACGACGAGCGTGCGCCCCACCACGTTGAACCGGATAGTGGTTGCGCCCTCCAGGGTCCGCAGGCGAGCGAGGTCAACTTGGCTCAGCACCCTGCCAAGAGGCGCCCCCTGGTAGATCGCCGCTCGCCGTTCCGGTGTCGCCGCACGGGCGAAGAGCCGGCCGTGATCCATCGACAGCCACCCGCTGAAGATCCACGTCAGCACCACGACCCCGCCGAAAAGGCCCAGAATGTGGTGCCACTTCAGCCAACCCTTGAACGGAGACACGGCCGGCCGCTTGCTGCCCATCTTCTTGGCCGTGCGATATACACCCAGGCCCATGCCGACGGCGGTAACGCCGAGCCCGACCAGGGAAACCCACCACACCGTCTGGTCCCAGGCGGCGAACATCCGACGGAGCGGGGTGAAGTAAAGCCAATGGACCACGGCGCCGAGCCAGTTCCAAGCCCGCTCATAGGCGCGGGTCTTCTGCACCACTTCGCCTGTACGCCCCGAGACGTAGAGCTGGGTCCCCTCGCGGTCCGTGAGAGAGACGCGGTAGAAGGGCCGGGCGTGGTCGAAGGCCTGGTGGACGATCCACTGGTCGTAGCGGATCGGCCCGATCACGTGTGCGACTGAGCTTGCCCCAAAGCGGGCGGCGACCGCGCTGGCCTGCGCTGGCGTCAGCGCCGAAGCCTCCTGTCCGGTCCTTGCGGAAACGGCCCGATCGCCCTGTGCCGAGCCTACGACGTAGACAGGCTGGCCGAGCACGCCGACGAGGCGCAGCGACGTCGCGCCCGCGACCACGTCGAAGGCGCGACCGGGCGCGACCTGTACCTGGCCAAGTGGGACCGGCTCCGCCCGCACCTGGGCCTCGCCCGCGTCGAGAGCGGGAAAGGGCACGAACAGCAGAACCGCGCCACTTGCGAACCAAACCGCAAACAGCAAGCAGAGAACAATGCCAAGCCAGCGATGAAGCCAGACAAACGCCTTAAGCATGGAGGCTCGACTAGAAATGGGCGTGGAGATCGAACTCGACGTAGCGAGGCTGCCCCAGCACGATCTGATGCTCGTAGTTGATATCGGTGGCCTGGGCGAAAGTCTTGTCGGTGACGTTGTTGGCGCGCAGCGTCAGGTCCACGTGAGGGGTAAGGCTGTAGGTCGCGTAGAGGTTCAGCAGCGTGTAGCCGAGCAGCTTCTCATCGTTGGCGTAGTCGCCTTGACGGTCGCCGACATATTGCAGGCCCCCGCCGAGTTCCAGCGGCAGCCCGACTACGTGGGTATAGCTCGCCCAGGCGTTGGCGACCCATTTCGGCGCGTTCGGCATCTCCAAGCCGTTCGCGTCGATCGGCGCGCCGGTATATTCATCCGAGGTGGTGAACTTTCCGAAGGTGGCGTCATCATACGACGCGTTGGCGTTGATTGTGAAATTGTCCGTAATGCGGACGTCGCCTGACACCTCCACGCCCTTTGAATACTCGCTACCGGCGGTCACGGCCACGTCCTGGCCGTTGGTGGTCAGCACGTTGCGCCGCTCGATGTCGTATACGGAGAGGGTCAGGTCGGCCCTGTTGTCGGGCGCGCTGGCCTTCACGCCGGCCTCTATCTGCTTTGACCGGCTGAGGCTGTAGTTCTGCCCCGCGTTCACGATGAATATGTCTGAGCTTACCGGGTCCTGACCGGTCGTGAACGACACGTAGGGCGTAATATACCTGTTGATGTCGTAGACCGCGCCAATGCGATAGGTGAAAGGGTCATAGACGCGCTTGAAGCTACTGCCCGCATTGAACGTGCCATCAGCCCTGAAATTTTGGCGATCTAGGCTGAGATAGTCGTACCGCGAACCGGTCACGATCTTGAGCTTTTCGGTTAGGTTTAGGATGTCTTCAAAGAAGACGGCGGGATCATTCCAAAAGGTCGGGCTCACACCCGCGGGAGGTTGGCGATTGCCGCCAGGCGGCAGTCCGGGAAGGAATAGGCCCGGATCAGGGTTGAAGGGGTTCACCTCGTCATTGTCGGGAAAGCCGCGCGTGCGCTTGAAGTCCAGGTGGCTGTAGTCGTACCCGATGTTCAGCTTATTCTTGAAACCAAGTATGGGGTAGCTGATCGTCAGGTCGCCCTGATCCCCTTCGATGTCTTGGTTATGATCGACGAAGAAGCGATCGCGGTTGATCTGGCTTGTCGCCGGATCAAACAGGTAGGTCTCGGCGTTCCGCCAGCGGCGATCGGCCTTGAAGAGGTAGAAGAAGTTGTTGAACGTGATGTTATCATTCACTTGATATTTTACAAGCAGCTGCGGGAACAGTTGGTGAGACTCGATGGTGTAGTCCGAAACATTGTAGTTTACCGTGCTCGTCCGTTTGTCGAGCGTGTAGCCGAATTTAGTGTCTACAACCCCCTTTAGCGGGTCAGTAGCGAAGCTGGTGGGGAAGAGCGGGTCGCCGTAATAGGGGAACGGGTGGTCCTGCAGGTAGTCAATTGAGAGCTGCACGTCGAGCTTGGCGGAAGGACGCCAAAGCGCCGAGAAGGTCGCGTCGAAGGAGTCGCTCGGAGCGTTCTGGATGTAGTTGCTCGATCGGAGATAGCTGATGTCCACTCGGGCGGCCACAGTGGGCGCTATCGTGCCGTCTATACTGGCGCCGACCTGAGCCGTATTGAACGAGCCGTAGGACAGCAGGCCATCGTATTTCGGATCGCCGAAGGTGACCGCCTTGTTGACGATGTTGATCGCGCCGCCGATGGCGCCCTGTCCGTACAGAACTGAGGCTGGCCCCTTCAGGATCTGAACGCTCTCCAAGTTGTAGGTGTTGTTCGGCCTGGCGATCAGGTCCGATGGGCCGACATAGATGCCGTTGTGCAGGATCTGAATCTCGTCTCCGGAGAAGCCGCGGATGTGGAAGTTGACCAGATCGCCCGGCGTGCCGCCGGAAGTGACGCCCGGCAAGCTGTCCGCCGCCTCTTCGGCCGTCAGGTATCCCCGCGTGGTTATCGTTTGGGAGGTGATTACGTCCAGCGTCGCTGGCGTATCCTTCGCCGAGAGGTTTAACCGGCTGCCGGTTGGCGTGAACTGCTCGAGCGACCGAACACGGGAGCCGGTGACGACGACCTGGCTCACGGTTGAGCTCGACGTCTTACCCGGCGCGCTTCCTGGCGCAGGTGAGTTTGCGGGGTCCTGCGGCGACGGAAGATCGGTCGGCGGGGCCAACTGCTGGGCGTAGGCGACCCCTCCCAGAGCGCTCGTCGCAAGAAGCAAGATAGCGAGTGTAAGCTCTGCCCGCTGACCCATTGCAGTCCCCCTGTCGCGAAAAGAACTGGTGCTCTTCCCCTCTTTTGTATAGTCAAAAGATGACCGCTCGATCTGTCTATCGGTTAAATGTCGCAGGCTCCTGCCGCATCCTTCGACAGGCGTAATTGCCCAGCTGTCGGCGCTCGGCGCCTTGTAAACGAGCAATCCACTCCGCCGTGGGAGCTGCTAAGATATCAGAGAAGGAAGGTCGAGCTGATTTGCTTGCGCGCATTCGACCGCCTGCGTGTAGCCGGCGTCGGCGTGGCGCATCACTCCGCTCGCGGGATCGTTCCAGAGCACCCTCTCCAGCCGCCGGGCCGCGGCCTCGGTGCCGTCCGCCACGATCACCATGCCGGCGTGCTGGGAATAGCCCATGCCGACCCCGCCGCCGTGGTGCAGCGACACCCAGGTGGCGCCCGACGCGGTGTTGAGCAATGCGTTCAGCAGCGGCCAATCGGAAACCGCGTCGGAGCCGTCGCGCATGCTCTCGGTCTCGCGATTGGGGGACGCGACGGAGCCTGAGTCCAGGTGATCGCGGCCGATGACGACCGGCGCCTTCAGCTCGCCGGATGCGACCATGGCGTTGAACGCGAGGCCCAGCCGGTGGCGGTCGCCAAGCCCGACCCAGCAGATGCGCGCCGGCAGCCCTTGGAAGCGGATCTTCTCCCGCGCCATGTCCAGCCAACGATGCAGGTGCGCGTCATCGGGCATCAGCTCGCGCACCTTGGCGTCGGTGCGGTAGATGTCCTCCGGATCGCCGGACAGCGCCGCCCAGCGAAACGGGCCGACGCCGCGGCAGAACAGCGGGCGAATGTAGGCGGGCACGAAGCCGGGAACATCAAAGGCGTCCGCGACGCCCACGTCCTTGGCCATTTGGCGGATGTTGTTCCCGTAGTCGACCGTCGGCACGCCCGCCGCCTGGAAGTCCAGCATGGCGCGGACGTGCTCCGCCATGGAGGCCTTGGCCGCTTCCTCGACCGCGTTCGGGTTCTGATCCCGCGCGCCTCGCCAGCGTTCCAGGCTCCAGCCTTTAGGCAGGTAGCCGTTGACCGGATCGTGGGCCGAGGTCTGGTCGGTCAGGAGGTCCGGCCGCACCCCGCGGGCGTACAGTTGGGGCAGGAGTTCGGCGGCGTTGCCGAGCAGGCCTACCGAGGTCGGCGTCTTCTCCCGGCAGGAGCAAGCGATGATGTCCAAGGCCTCGTCCAGGCTCTCGGTCGACTGGTCCAGGTAGCCGGTGCGCAGTCGCATGCCGATGGAGGCGGGATTGCACTCGATTGCGAGACAGGACGCGCCCGCCATCACCGCCGCGAGCGGCTGGGCTCCACCCATGCCGCCCAGTCCCGCCGTCAGCAGCCAGCGGCCGGAAAGGTCGCCGCCATAGTGCTGGCGGCCCATCTCCACGAAGGTCTCGTAGGTGCCCTGCACGATGCCCTGGGCCCCGATGTAAATCCACGATCCCGCAGTCATCTGACCGTACATGGCCAGCCCTTGACGATCGAGCTCGTTAAAGTGGTCCCAGGTGGCCCAGCGGGGCACCAGGTTGGAGTTGGCGATCAGCACCCGGGGCGCATCGGCGTGGGTGCGGAACACGCCCACCGGCTTGCCGGACTGGACCAGCAGGGTCTGGTCGTCCTCAAGCCGGCGCAGCGTCTCGACGATGCGGTCGAAGCTTTCCCAGTCACGCGCGGCTCGCCCGATGCCGCCATAGACCACCAGGTCCTGCGGCCGCTCGGCCACGTCGGGGTCGAGGTTGTTCATCAGCATGCGCAGCGGCGCCTCAGTGAGCCAGCTCCGGGCGCTGAGCGTCGCGCCTCGGGGGGCGCGGATCGTTCGGTTGGCGTCGTGGCGGGTCATGCGGCTTCCGCGAAGGTCAGACAGGCGTAAAGCACGTCGCGCAGCGCCCGGCGAAGCGGCTCGGCGCGGTGCGGGTCGTAGGGTGACGGCCAGGCGACATCCTGCGGTGAGGGAGGATCGTCCATGTAACCGCGACAGGCGAGCTCCATCTGCAGCGCATGGATCCCCTCGGCCGGCCGGCCGTAATGGCGCGTCGTCCAGCCGCCCTTGAAGCGGCCGTCCACCACACGGCTGAACTGGGGGTGGCCCGCGCAGGCCTGCTCGACCCGCTGCGTCAGCTCAGGGGCGCAGCTCGCACCGCCGTTCACCCCGATGTTGAAGTTCGGCAGTTCGCCGTCGAACAGGCGCGGCACGCGAGAGCGGATGGAATGGGCCTCATAGAGGACGACGCGGGGATGGCTCGCCTTCAACCGCAAGACCTCGGCCGCGAGGGCGTCATGGTAGGGCTCGAAGTAGGCGCTGCGGCAGCGGGCGATCTCCGCGTCGTCCGGCGTCCTGCCCGCTAGGTAGAGGGGCTCGCCGTCAAAGGTCTCGATCGGGCAAAGCCCGGTGGTCGCCTGGCCTGGATACAGGGAGACGCCGGAGGGGTCGCGGTTGACGTCTATGGCGGTGCGCGAGATCGTCGTGCGCACGGTCGTCGCCCCGAGGTCGACGGCGAAGTCGTAGAGCCGGTCGATCCACCAGTCGGTGTCCTTGCGGGCAAGCCGCAGAGAAATGAGGCGCGCCCTCAGCGCGGGCGGGATCTCCGTCCCGGTGTGGGGGAAGCTGACGATCAAGGGTTTTTGGCCGCATTGGACCGTCACCGCCATCCGGCATGGTCCGCCAGGGTGGGGAGAGCTCTGGCGGCGCCCGCTAACGCGCCCTGTTTGACCAGGGAGGCGGCGGCGGCCATGTCGGGGTGGAAGTAACGGTCATCGACCAGGGTCGGGACCTGCGCGCGCAGCACCGCGCGCGCCGCCTCCAGGATGTCGCTCGACGTCAAGGGAGCATGGAAGTCGCAGCCTTGGGCGGCCGCCAGCCACTCGATGGCGATCACGTTATAGGCGTTGTCGATCATGCCCAGTAGCCGGCGCGCGCCGTGCGCGGCCATGGAGACGTGGTCTTCCTGGTTGGCCGAGGTGGGAATGGAATCGACGCTGGCGGGGAAGGCGCGCTGTTTGTTCTCCGACACAAGCGCGGCCGCTGTCACCTGGGGGATCATGAAGCCCGAGTTCAGCCCCGGCTTGGGCGTCAGAAAGGCTGGCAGGCCGGACAAGGCCGGG
>CAXTRP010000139.1:0-7465 GCA_964246615.1 uncultured Caulobacteraceae bacterium
GCGTGATAATCAGGTTCAAGGCCAGGAGGTCGGCGGCGGCGATCGGCTCGGGTCCCTCGCCGATCAGCTCCGCCGCTCCCACCAGCACCAGACCCTCCTGCACAAGGCGGGTGCGGCTGATGGAGAGCGTGTCCTCCTCGCGCCGCGAGAGGATGGCGAGGTCGATGCGGCCGAGGCTGAGCCATTCCTCGAGAAAGACGGTGAGGCCTTCGGTGACGCGCAGCCTCAAGTCGGGATAGACCCGCCGACACTGCTCGATGAGCGGCAGGGCGAAAAGCGGCATGAGCGAAGGCGGCATGCCGAGCGTCGCCTCGCCCCTCACCCTGTCGGGGGCGCGCATCACCGCCTCGCGCGCCTGTTCGACCTGGGCGAGCAGTTCCTCGCCCATGCTCAGCAGCAGCGCACCAGCTTCGGTGGGCTCCACGCCGCGCGTGGTGCGGAAGAGCAGCGGCGTGCGCAGATCCTCCTCCAGCGCCTGGACCTGGCGGCTGACCGCAGGCTGGGCCATGTCCAGCGCCCGCGCCGCCTTGCTGAAGCTGCGCAGCCTCGCGACGTAGATGAAGGTGCGGACGAGCTTGAGGTCCAAGACGGATGCTTTCGCGCCGCGAACAAAGCTTCCGAAACGGCGAGCACAGCGGCGGGAACCAGACTGACGCCCTCTCGCTGACCGTCAAGCTTGCATGTGCGCCTTGTCCGATCAGCCGCGCAGAGACGTCGGCCTTCTTCGTGCGCGCGGACGGCCTGTCGCTCGCCGGGTCGGGGTCTTGGGTCGGCTTGACCTCGGGGGTCGGCAGCGTCGCTGGAATGGTGATCGGCGGCGCCTATGCGATCAGGCTCGTCAGCCGTGACCGACGCTGGGAGTGCTGGCTGCCGGCCGCCTCGCTGGCGGCGGCGCTGCCGATCTATCTCGTTACCTATCTCTGGCCGGACGTGCGGGTGGCGCTTGGTAGAACCTGCTGGGCTCGTTCGCCGTCTTCTCGGCTGCGGCATGGGTCTGGCGAGCTTCCATTGCGTGACGCCCTCCTATCTGCGCGGGCTGGCGGCGCAGCCTGCAGGGGGTCCGTCTTGGATCGGCGAATCATTGAGGTCGCGCCCACCACCAGCAGCTTGCCAAGATAGCCGTCGCCCTTTTTTGAAATGCCACCCAGCTTGTCCTTCCGCCCGACGAGTTTGGCGCGGAACCAGACCAAGGAAGGCGGCGAACTCGCGCCCGGAGCGGAAGAGCTTGGGATCGGTCACCGACGCCGCAAGCGCGGTGGCGGTGATAAGCCCGATGCCAGGGATGGTCGCCAGCCGCTATCTCGCCTGGTTTTGGCGATGCCAGGCGAGCAGCCGCCGCTCCAGAGCGTCGATCTGTACGATCAACCCGCGCAGCTGATCGCCCAGGATCAGCAAAGCCGCGCCGGCGGTTTCAGGCAGCGACGCCACACCACCGGCGCGCGCCTGTCCCAGGAGATCGAGCACCCTGCGCGGTCCTTGCGGCGCCACGAGGCCGAACTCGGCGCAGTGACCCCGGATCGCGTTGATCAGCTTGGTCCGCTGGCGCACCAGCAGTTCGCGGGTCCAATGGAGCACTAGGTCCTGTTGACGAAGTGCCTGATCCAAAGTCGGGTGGACGCGACCAGTATGAAGCTGAGGTAGCTGTGTGCGGTCTTGTCATAACGGGTGGCCAGTCTGCGGCTGTGCTTGAGCTTTAAGAAGCAGCGTTCGACAAGGTTTCTCAAGGCGTAGAGGTGGCCGTCGATGACGGGCTGGACTTTGCGGTTCCGCTTGGGCGGGATGACGGCGACGACGCCACGATCTTCCAGGTCGGCCAGGATGGCGTCGGCGTCGTATCCCTTGTCGCCGAGCAGCACCTTCGGCTGAGGGCCAGGCTCGGCCATGACGGGGCCGTAGCCCTCGACGTTGGACACCTCGCCGCCCGTCAGAACGACCGCGACCGGCAGGCCCAGGCCATTGACCCTCAGATGGATCTTGGTCGAGAAGCCACCGCGCGAGCGGCCAAGACCTTGGTCCTGAGCCGCTGCTTTTTTTGGGCGCCGGCGCAGTGCTGATGGGCGCGCACGATGGTCGAGTCGATCATCTGCAAGCTGTCGTGGCCCGCGCCGCTCTCGTTGAGGGCCTCCAGCAGCACATCCCACACACCCGAAAGCGTCCAACGCCGAAACTGCCGCTAGACCGAACTCCACTTGCCAAACTGGTCGTGAAGATCGCGCCAGGCCGAACCCGTCCTCGCGATCCAGAACACCTCATCGAGCACCAAGCGATGATCACGTGGCCGCCGCCCGCGCCGCGGACCTGCCTCGATCACGAACGGGGCGAAGAACGCCCACTCCTCATCCGACATCAAGCCACGAACCAAGACCGCTCTCCCAAAGAGCAGCCTTGAATCACCCCTCAACCGATTTGTGAATCCACTTCGTCAACAACGCCTAGTATGGTTGGCCGTCAGCCCTTTGATTTGATAGAAAGTTTTAAAAACAACTAAGTGTCTTATTTGGATATCGTCGTGTAATCGTTTTCTTCCTGGAGGCGGTGATAGACACGATCCAGAGTCTGTCATATAATCGTCATCCAAAACTGACGCACCAATCTTGGCTTTTACGTAATGCTTGAGACATAATCTCGGTATAATATTTGCTTTATTGAGGGCAGAATTTGGCGCAACAGTCGCAGATGGGGGCCAAAGGTATCGGCTTAGATCTCAAGCAGAGTGATCGTCAAATCCTTGAGCTTATATCCAAGATCGGCAATCCAACTCGAGCCCAACTGACCCATGCGACCGAGCTGACCCAGCCGTCGATCTCACGGATGATAAGCGAGTTGGCGCACCGCGGTTTGGTGGACGTCGGCCTGCCCGTTCGCGCTGGCCGCGGCCAACCGAGCGCGAGCGTCGCGCTCCGATCCACCGCAGCCTACTCCGTTGGCGCCTCGATCACGCCTGACGGGGTGACGCTCGTGGCCGTGGATTTTTGCGGCGTGGTGTTCGCGTCGGCGTCAAGGCCAGCGGCGGAGCCGTCGATTGATCTTGCTTGCGAAGAGATCAAGCGCTTCTTGAGGAAGATAGCCAAAGGTCCCGGCCGCGGGGAACTCGCCGGGGTCGGCTTCGGCATTACCGGTTACTTCGTCAAGGAAGATCAGGCTGTGAACCCGCCAGGGCTCGACAGCTGGGCCATGCGGCCCCTCCCCGACGAACTCAGAACCAAGCTGAACCTGCCCGTCTGGCTTGAGAACGACGGAACGGCGGCGGCGATCGGGGAGAACCTTGCCGGCGCCGGTCGTCACGCGAAGCACTTCGCCTACTTCTATTTCGGTGTCGGTTTTGGCGGCGGGCTGGTCTGCAACGGGTCCTTGATGCGCGGTGCGAAAGGCAATGCCGGCGAGTTCGGAGCCATGTCCGCGGGCTCCAAGGGCCTGCTCGGCCTCTCGGCGCTGAAAAGCAAGGTCGAGAGCGCCGGAGGACCGAAGTTGCCGTCGCTCGGAGCTTTCCTCGAAGCGTTGGACCCGAACTGGCCAGGCGTCGACGCCTGGCTGCTGGACGCCGGTGCGACCCTGGCCGTCTTGGCGACCGACGTCCAAGCCGCAGTGGATCCAGACGTCATCGTCCTGGGTGGAAGGTTGCCGGGCGTGCTCCTGTCCCCGCTCCTGACGGAGATCGCACTCCATCAGGCGCGAAGAAGCACGCGCCTGCGGCGGGGACACCCGACTTCGCCGCAGGCGCGGATCGTTGCGGGTACGCTCAGCCACGATCCAGCCGCCTACGGTGCGGCGGCCATTCCCCTGCGAAGCCGCTTCTTCGACAGTCATGCATCTCGCATGGTAACGTCACGATAATGATACAGCGCGCATGGTAACCGCGCCTCCGATAAGGTCGGGGGTCGATGATCATGCATGTTTCACGAAGGGGCGCTCGTCCTGCGCGAGGGGGTGGATCGGAGCCTTCCCTTCCGGCCGCAATGCCTAACGCCCATGGGCTCGAACGCCGCGTTCACGGTAATCTCAAACAGGCCCTACTGACGTCGGCCCTCGTCGCAGGCTTGGTCGGCGCCGGCTCGAGGGTCCTGGCCCAACCTGCGGTTCCGGCGTCTCCGCAAGCGGCTGACCAGCCGACCGGGACGGCGGTGAGCGCCCGCGGATCACAGGCCGCCGCTCCTCTCTCGCCGCAAACCGAGCCCCCGGCGTCGTCGGTCAGCGAGGTGGTGGTCACGGGCGACGCCTACGCCAACGCCAGGACGATCGTCGCCAAGCGCAGCCTGAGCGTCGTTTCCGACGGCATCTCCGCCAATCAGATCGGCGAACTTCCGGAATTCGGCCTCGGGGACGCCATAGCCAGCGTGCCGGGCGTCAGCTTTATTATCAATAACGGGCGCGGCGAGGATCAATTCCTTACTATCCGGGGCCTCAATCCGGATTACGACTCGGTCACCGTGGATGGGATCGCGCTGCCGTCAACCGAGGAGACCACGCGCAGCATCTCCTTCGACGTGCTCCCGGCTTCGGTGGTCAGCCAAGTCAACATCTTGAAGACCTGGACGGTGGACCAGCCGAGCGACGCCGTGGGGGGCGTGACCGACCTTCGAACCCGCAGCGCCTTCGACCATCCCGGAACATTCGTCTCCGGCCAAGCCAACTACGCCGACTGGGAAGACGGACGCATGCTGCACAGCAACGTGCCGTCGGGTGAGGGAGATTTGATCCTCAGCAAGACCGCCGGCCCGAACAACGAATTTGGGGCGCTTCTCCTTCTCAGCTATTATCAGCGCGACTCCAGCTCGGTGAACACCACCACCAATCCCTTCTCCTACTATCCGACGAGCGGCATCGGCTCGCAGGGTGTCAGGGCGCTCGACCAGACGAGCGCCACGGCGACCAACACCACCCTGCTGCCGAGCCAGAACGTGGCCGGCGACATCCCCATCCCTGATCGCCACCAATGGTATCTCTACGACAACGTCCGCACGCGCCCAGGTTTGTTCAGCCGCTTCGACTTCGACGACCACCAGATGTGGCATGCCCACCTGGACGGCGGCATCTTTCGGTTCAAGAACGACGAGAGCCGCTACACGCAGTTCCTGAACCGGGTCGGCCCAGCGGACATCACGACGGCCACCAGAGGCGATTTTGCACAGGGCAACGCCCAGGACCAATATGACAAGTACATCCAATATCGCGAGCTGGCCTATATCGACTTCGGGGTAGGGGCGACGCTCGGGCCCAAGACCCACGTCGACTTTACCGCCGACTACGGCTACGGCCACTATCGCCAGAACACCGCGGAGGACGTCTTCGTGGCGTCGGCCTCGCCGAACCTCGCGTTCAACTACGATCTGACGACCGAAAGCGCGCCCCTGTTCACACCTAAGAACGAGGCCTACTTCACCAATCCGGCGAGCTATAAGCAGACCTACCATCTGAATGAGGAGGATCAGAGCTCCACTACCCAGCCGATTTTCCGACTGGATTTCAGCCACAACTTCGACCCGACCGATACCGGCTTGGGTTTCAACGTGGGCGCCCAGCACCGCGACCTGACCCAGACCTACAGCTACAATCAGTATCGACTGAACCCGACGGTGGCGCCGACGCTCGCCCAGATCGGCACCCTCGGCTCGCCCAACCTCTATGACGGTTACGGCCAATCGATCCTGACGCTCAATCCCGGAGCGGTTGACTCCTTCATAGCCGCCAATCCGGGCAACTACACGCGAAACGCCACCGATACCCTTACCAACACCGTCAACAACTACGACCTCGATGAGGAGATCAACGACGGTTACGTCCAGGTCGACTATCGCACGCGCCACCTTTTCGCGCTGCTCGGCCTGCGCTACGAGTCGACCCAGCAGACAATACAGAACTATCTGCCGCAGCCGTTCAGCAGCACGACGAACTTCGTGCAAAGCACCACCCGCTACGACTACGATCGCCTGCTGCCGTCCTTCAACATCAGCTACACGCCCTTTCGCCAGCTTATCGTACGAGGCGCGATCACCCGCACCCTTGCGCGGCCGGAGTATGCCCAGCTTGCCGAGAACAGCTCCGCCAGCATAGCGTCCAACACTTCGGGAGGGCTTGCTTCGGAGACCATCTCCAACCCCAACCTCCGGCCGCGCGAGTCGACCAACTATGACGTTTCGATAGAGGCCTACCCGACACCGGCCGTCCTCGGGTCCATAGCGCTGTTCCGCAAGGACATCTCCAACGAGATCGTCACCCTCACCACCACCGAGCAGGGCGTCTCGATCCCGGGCGCGACCGGGCTCTACGCCCTCACCATCACCCAGCCGCAGAACGCCGGCAAGTCGCAGGTGCAGGGCTTAGAATTGAACCTCGTCGACTCCCGCCTTGGCTTCCTGCCGGGATTTCTTTCCGGGTTCGGCGCGCGCGCCAACGTCGCCCTGATGAACTACGACGCGCCATTCATCCGGATGAGCGACGGGACCTTCCGCCACCTGCCTCAGCTCATCTACTCGGTGCACGAGGTGGCCAATGTGGGGCTGCTCTATTCCTACGACGGCTTCGTCGGCGAGGTCGCCTACAATCACACAGGCAAGCAGCCGATTAGCTTTGACACCAATAATGCGGTGAACGACCAGTGGTATTCCGCCATCGACACCATCGACGCCCAGCTCCGCTACGCTGTCACGCCGCACCTGGACGTTCGCTTTCAGGCCAAGAACCTGCAGGACTCACGACCTCAGAAGGTTGAAGGTCCGAACCAGGGCCAGAACCTGTCCACGCTGGAGAACGGTCGCGCCTTCTTCTTCGGCGTGGGCTTCCACTACTAAATCACGGTCAAGATGTATCGCAATTGCTTGAGGTTCCAGATGTGGCCTGAGGTCATGACCGCCTGTCCAAAGCGCGACCGTCGGGTGAGGGCGAGCGGCGGCAAGCGGACGATCGGCGCCAGGATCGTACTCACCACCCTCTGCGCCGGCCTGCTCGCGACCGCCGCGGCGCAAGCGGACCCCGCATGGGCGCGGGACGACCGCCCGCTCGCCAGCGGCTCGCTCATCCAGGACAAGGACTTCTATCTCCTGACCCTCGTCGAGGGCCTCCCGCAGGTGCGCTCGGCCCTCATCGGCGACCCCACCCTACAGGCGCTGGCTCGTGACCGGCGCGCCAGGCTGGAGACCGCGCGAAGCGGCTGCAACGGCGAGGTGGCCTGCCTCATCCAGCCCTATCTCTGGACCGACGCGGATACGGCCGAGGCCGGGCGGCGCCTGGCCGACCGCCTCGCCGCCTCCGGCCTCGCCGCGGGGCTGGCGGGGGAGATGCGCCGCTCCGGCCGTTTCGCCCGCTACCAGGACCTGGACGACGTCGCGCTGATCCGCCAGGCCTGGAGCGACGCGGCAGCGGGCATGAACCACGTGCTGCGTGTCTGGGGGCTCGGCGAGCCGCCGCTCTATCCGTTGATCGACTCCATCAGCTATCCGCCTGGCGACTAGATGTGGAAGGACGCGGT
>CAXTRP010000140.1:0-7461 GCA_964246615.1 uncultured Caulobacteraceae bacterium
CGCTGCAACGCGGGCAGCCATCCGCCGTTCTGGGGCAGCCGGATCGGGAGACGCCAATGGCGATGAACGTGAGTGAGTTCGTATGGCACCGCCTCAACGAATGGGGCATCAAGCGCGTCTACGGCTACCCCGGCGACGGCGTCGGCGGCCTCGACGTGGCGCTCGAGCGCACCAAGGACACGATGCACTACGTCCAGGTCCGCCATGAGGAGATGGCCGCCTTCATGGCCTCGGCCTACGCCAAGTTTTCCGGTGAGACAGGCATCTGCCTTTCCACCGGCGGCCCAGGCGCGACCCACATGATCACCGGCCTGTACGACGCCAAGATGGACCACCAGCCCGTCTTCGCCATCACCGGTCAGGCCGGACGCTCCGTCCGCGGAGCCCACTACCAGCAGGAGATCAACCTCGACCGCATGTTCGCCGACGTGGCGGAGTACGTGCAGGAGGCCAGCACGCCCCAGCAGGTCGCCATGATCGTCGATCGCGGCATGCGCTTCGCCAAGTCACGCAACGGCGTGGCCATCGCCATCATGCCCAACGACCTATCCGACAGTCCCTACGAGGAGCCGACCCGCGCCCACGGCTATACCCGCACGGGTCCGGGCTATCAGAAGCCCCATATCGTTCCGAAGGAGCCCGACCTTCGCCGCGCAGCCGAAGTGCTGAACGCCGGCAAGAAGGTCGCCATCCTCGTCGGCGCCGGCGCCTTGCACGCCACCGACGAGGTCATCGCCATCGCCGAAAAGCTGAAGGCCGGCTGCGCCAAGGCGCTGCTCGGCAAGGCGGCGTTGCCGGACGATCTGCCCTGGGTCACCGGAACCATCGGCCTGCTGGGCTCGAAGCCCTCGTCGGACATGATGGACGATTGCGACACCCTCCTGATGATCGGCACGAGCTTTCCCTGGGCGGAGTTCCTGCCCAAGACCGGTCAGGCTCGCGGCGTCCAGATTGACGTCAACGCGACCATGCTCAGCTCGCGCTACCCCTGCGAGGTCAACCTCCATGGGGAGTCGGTCGAGACGCTGCGCGCGTTGCTGCCGCTGATCGAGACGAAGACCGAGACCCACTGGCGCCAAGGCATCGAGAAATCGATGAAGGAATGGTGGGAGTTGATGGACAAGCGCGCCCATGCCGACGCCAAGCCTGTCAATCCTCAGCGGGTGGTTTGGGAGTTGTCGTCAAGGCTAGGGTCGGACGCCATCGTCACCTCCGACAGCGGGTCGTGCGCCAACTGGTACGCCCGTGACCTGAAGGTGAAGCGCGGCCAGATGCTGTCGCTTTCCGGCGGCCTGGCGTCGATGGGCGCTGCGGTGCCCTATGCCATCGCCGCCAAGTTCGCGCATCCGAGCCGGCCGGTCATCGCGTTGGTAGGCGATGGCGCCATGCAGATGAACAATATGTCTGAACTCATCACTGTGGCCAAATACTACAAGAAGTGGACGACGCCGAACTGGATCTGCTGTGTATGGAACAATGAGGACCTGAATCAAGTGACCTGGGAGCAGGTGGTCATGGAAGGCTTTCCTCGCTATCAGACAACCCAGTCGATCCCGAACGTGCCCTACCACAAGTTCGGAGAGCTGATCGGCCTGAAGGGTATCTATGTGGACGACCCCAAGGACCTCGGCGCTGCCTGGGATCAGGCCCTGGCCTCGCCGATCCCCGTCGTGCTGGAAGTGAAGACCGACCCGGCCATCCCGCCTCTTCCGCCCCACATCAGCATCGAGCAGGCCAAGAAGTTCATGAACACCCTGCAGCAGGGCGGGCCTGACAACCCCAGCTTCGTTCGCGGCGCCATGAGCCAGGTGCTGGCGTCCGTCACCGGCCATAAAGAATGAGCGGCGCGCCCACCGCCAAGGGATGGGCCGCCGACCCCAAGGAGGCGAGGGTGATCGGCGCCCTCGTCCTCAGCGCGGCGAGCATCGCCGCCGTCGCCCTGGTCGGGGACGGTCTGTTCCTGGAAAAGGCGCAGCAGAGGCTCCGGCTTCCGCGGTGGCCAGGTCGGCGCGGGGCGGCTGCCGAGGCGCGGGCGTTGCATGGGGCGGCTGCAACGCTTGGGGCGTCGGTGCTGGCGGACAGTGCGGTGGAGCACTATCGCGGCTCCTTCGACAATCCCGGCATGTATACGCCGCTGGTCGTCTCCGCCCTGACGCTGGCCGCCGGGATCGACGGCGCCTCGGCGCAGATCCTGCCCAGGCGGCTGCGCGATGGGCTCTACGGCGTGTCAGGCGCGGTGGGCGCCATCGGCGTCGGCTTTCACACCTACAATGTTCTTCGGCGGCCGGGTGGGTTGAACTGGCTCAACGCCTTCTACGCCGCACCGATCGGCGCGCCGGCGGCCCTGACCCTCGCGGGCGCGATCGGGCTGGCGGCGGACGAGCTGGCCGAGGAGGCCAAGCCAGAGCGTATGAAGCTGTTTGGCGTGCCGGCCGGCCGGGCTCTTTCGGCGTTCTCCGCCTTCGGTCTGCTCGGCACGGTGAGCGAGGCCGGGCTGATGCACTTCCGCGGCAGCTTCCAAAACCCTTTCATGTGGTTGCCGGTCAGCCTGCCGCCCATCGCCGCCGCCCTAACCGCCAAAGCCGCGATCGAACCGGCGGGCGAGCGCAAAGGCCGACCGATAACCCGCGCCTGGCTCTGGCTCACGGCGTTGATGGGGGTGGCGGGCGTCGGCTTCCACGCCTTCGGCGTGTCGCGCGCCATGGGCGGGTGGCGAAACTGGAGCCAGAACGTAGTGGACGGTCCGCCGCTTCCCGCCCCTCCGAGCTTCTCCGCCCTGGCCATCGCGGCGCTTGCGGCGCTGCGCCTGCGGGACCTTGAGGATGGCTGAGCGCTATCCCGGCTACGATGTCGCCGACAAGCGCGCCACGCCCTCTTGGAATGACGCCACCCGACGCGCCGTGGACACCCGGCTGGCCGTGCGTTCGGAAGCGCGGTTCCTGGACGTGTCGGCGTTCGCCACCCTGCAGGCGCTGTGCGGGCGCATCCTGCCGCAGGACGATCGCGCCGATCCCGTGCCGCTCGCCGCCTATGTCGACGAGAAGCTGCGGCTCGACAAGCGCGCCGGCTTTCGCAACGCCAGGCTACCGCCGCTCCGCGAGGCCTGGGCCCGAGGGCTCGCCGCGCTTGAGGCGGAGGCTCAGTCCACGTGCGGCCGGGGGTTCGCCGCCCTCGATCCGCAGTCGCAGGACGCCCTGATCGGCAGGATGGCGGCGGGCGAGTTGCACGGCGCCGCCTGGGGCGACATGCCGTGCGCCCTGTTCTTCGTCGAGCGGGTGATGGCGGAGATCCCCCGCGCCTACTACGCCCATCCGGCCGCCTGGAATGAGATCGGCTTCGGCGGCCCGGCGTCGCCCCGGGGCTATGTGCGGCTGGACTTCGACAAGCGCGATCCGTGGGAGGCCGCCGAGGCCAAGCCCGGGCGAGAGGCCGACGCGCGCAGGACGAACGCGCGCGTCGGGCGCAGATGAGCAACCTCCTGCAAGGCTCGCCTCGCGAGGGCGACGCGCCGCGCGCCCGCGACGGCCGCGCCCCTGACGTGTTCCATCCGGGCGGATGGGTCCCCATGCGCCAGTACGCCGAGAGCGAGGCGGTGGACTTCGCCATCGTGGGCACGGGCGCCGGCGGCGCCACGCTGGCGGCGCGACTGGCGGAGAAGGGCTTCTCCGTGGTGGCCTTCGACGCCGGGCCCTTCTTCCGCCCGCTGGAGGACTTCGCCTCGGACGAGGAGGAGCAGTCCAAGCTCTACTGGCTGGACGAGCGCATCGTCGACGGCGCCGATCCGCTGGCGATGGGCGGCAACAATTCCGGCAAGTGCGTCGGCGGCTCGACCGTCCACTTCGCCATGGTCTCGCTGCGGTTCCGGCCCGAGCACTTCAAGAGCCGTTCCTTGCTCGGCTACGGCGCGGACTGGCCGGTCGATTGGCGCGAGATGTGGGGCTATTACGATCAGGTCGAGCACGCCCTGTCGATCTCCGGCCCGATCTCCTATCCCTGGGGGCCGCCGCGCCCGGCCTACCCCTACCGTCCGCACCCCATGAACGCCTGCGCCCAGGCCATGGCGATCGGCTGCGAGCACATGGGCATGAAGTGGGCGCCCACGCCGCTGGCGACCGTCTCCGCGCCGCGGGGGGAGTCGCCGCCTTGCGTGCAGCGGGGCTTCTGCCGCTTCGGCTGCTCCACCAACGCCAAGCAGAGCGCGCTGGTGGTCTGGGTTCCCCGCGCCCTGAAGGCCGGGGCGGAGGTGCGCGACCTCGCCATGGTCGGCCGGGTGGAGCTGGGGAGCGGCGGGCGGGTCACGGGCCTGCACTACCACCGCGAGGGCGCGTGGCGCTTTCAGCGGGCCAGGAACGTGGTGGTGGCGGGCTACGCCATCGAGACGCCGCGCCTGCTGCTGAACTCCGCCTGCCCGGGAGCGCCGGACGGGCTGGCCAACAGTTCAGGCCTGGTCGGCAAATACCTGATGACGCAATCCAACCAGGGCGTGTTCGGACGCATGGAGCAGGAATCCCGCTGGTACAAGGGACCGCCGATCCTGTGTCTCAGCGAACACTGGAACTACTGCGACGACAAGGACTTCCCCGGCGGCTACACACTGATGAGCCAGGGGCCGATGCCGCAGGAGTGGGCCAACATCCAAATCGGCGCGAAAAAGCTGTGGGGCTCTAGCCTGCGCTCCGCCATGCTGGACTACAACCACATGGTCGGCATGAAGGTGGTGGGCGAGGGTCTGGCGTCGGAGCACAACACCGTCACCCTGGCCGACGAAGCGGACCAGTACGGCCTGCCCATCCCGCGCGTCACCTACAGCTGGACCGAGGGCGACAAGGCGCTGATCGCCCACAGCATGGACCAGATGCAGGGCTGCCTGGAGGGCGCAGGCGCCACCGGCATCTTCCGCCAGGACCAGGACACCAACCACCTGAACGGCACCGCCCGCATGGGCGACGATCCGCGCACCAGCGTGGTGAACCCGGACGGCCGTACCTGGGACCACCCGAACCTGTGGGTCTGCGACGGCTCGATCTTCCCGACCACCGGCGGGGTCAACCCGTCCCTGACCATCCAGGCCATGGCGCTTCGCACCGCCGACCGCATCGAGCGGCTGAACCAGCGAGGTGAGCTATGACCCGAAGCTACCCGGACTATGATCTGCTGGCCAAGTGGGACAGCGTATCCTTCGACGACAAGACCCGCGCCGTGCTCAGCCGGCGGCTGCACGCCGTTCCGGGCCGACGCTTCTTCACCGAGGCGGAGTGGACGCTGGTGGAGGCGTTGAGTGCGCGTCTGGCCCCAACGCCCACGCGCGGGCCGCCCATCCCGATCACGCCCTGGATCGATGCGGAGCTGTTCGAGAACGACGGCGAGGGCTTTCGGATCGAGGGCATGCCCCCGATGCAGGAGGCTTGGCGCATGGGCCTCGGGCTGCTGGCGGAGGAAGCCGTCGCCCAGTACGGACGCCCCTTCGAAATCCAGGACCGCGAGACCCAGACGGCCTTCATCGAGCGGCTGCGGAAGGGTGAGGTGGACAAGGCCCGCTGGGCGGCGCTGGACCCTGGCCGCTTCTTCGGCGACCTGCTGCTGAAGACGGTGATCGGCGTCTACTACGCCCATCCTTCGGCCCAGAGCGAGATGGGCTTTGGTGGGCCGGCCAGCCCGCGGGGCTATGTCCGCATCGGGCTGAACGAGCATGACCCCTGGGAGGCGCGCGAGGCGACCGCCCCCGGCTCCGGCAAGGCGCCAGCGAGAAAGAGCCGCTGATGAGCGCGCCCACCGCGCCCCGCGCCAAGGACGGCCGCGCGCCCGACGTGTTCGTGCCCGAGGGCTGGACGCCCATGCGCCAGTACGCCGACAGCGAGGAGGTGGATTTCGCCATCGTCGGTTCCGGCGCCGGCGGCGGCACCCTGGCGGCGCGGCTGGCGGAGAAGGGTTTCTCCGTGGTCTGCTTCGACGCCGGCCCCTATTGGCGTCCGCTGGACGATTTCGTGTCGGACGAACGGGCGCAGGAGGTGCTCTACTGGCGTGACCCGCGCATCACCGGCGGCTCCGATCCTATCGCGCTGGCCGGCAACAACTGCGGGCGCGGCGTAGGCGGCTCCACCGTCCACTACAGCATGATCGCCCTTCGTTGGCGCCCGGAATGGTTCAAGGCGCGCACCAAGCTTGGCTACGGCGTCGACTGGCCGGTCACCTATGAGGAGATGGCGCCCTACTACGATCAGGCCGAGCGGGCGCTGAGCGTGTCCGGCCCGGTGAAATATCCCTGGGGACCGCCGCGCGGACCCTACCCCTATCGCCCGCACGAGGTGAACGCGCCCGGCCTGATCCTGGCGCGCGGGGCGGACAAGCTGGGGGTGAAGTGGTGCTCCACGCCCCTGGCCACGGTCTCGGCGCCCCGCGGCAAGAGCCCGCCCTGCGTCTATCGCGGCTGGTGCCATTACGGCTGCTCCACCAACGCCAAGCAGAGCGTGCTTGTGGTGTTCATGCCCCGTGCGGTCGCGGCGGGCGCGGAAATCCGCGACATGGCCATGGTCGGCAAGGTGGAGACCAACACCGACGGCTCCCGCGTCACCGGCGTCCGCTACCAGCGCGAAGGCGAGTGGCGCTTCCAGAAGGCGAAGAACGTGGTGGTGGCCGGATACGCCATCGAGACGCCGCGCCTGCTGCTGAACTCCGCCACATCCAGGCACCCGGACGGCCTGGCCAACAGTTCGGGGCTGGTGGGGACCCACCTGATGACCCATGCCGGTCCGGGTGTCTGGGCGAGCTTCGACGACGACGTCCGCTGGAACAAGGGGCCGCCCAACATGGCGGTCACCGAGCACTGGAACTACACCGACGAAGGCAAGGATTTCCACGGCGGTTACGCTTTCATGAGCCAGGGTCCGCTTGCGCGCGAGTGGAGCCAGACCGTCGCCGGGCGAGGCCTGTGGGGCGAGGAGCTTCAGCGCGCCATGGCCAACTACAACCACACCGCAGGCTTCGTGCCGGTGGCGGAGACCGAGCCGAGGGCGTCCAACACCGTCACCGTGGTGGACGAACTCGACGCCTACGGCCTGAAGATCCCCAAGGTGACCTTCGGCTACTCCGACAATGATCGGCGGCTGCAAGCCCACTCCAAGCGCTTCATGCGTCAGATGCTGGAGGCGGCGGGGGGGTACGACTTCTGGGACAACGACGACACCAGCCACCTGATGGGCACTTGCCGCATGGGCGCCGATCCAAAGACCAGCGTGGTCAACGCCGACGGCCGGTCCTGGGACATCCCCAACCTGTGGGTCTGCGACGGTTCGCTTTTCGCCACCTCGGGCGCGGTGAACCCCTCCCTGACCATCCAGGCGACGGCCTTGCGGATCGCCGACCGGATCGAGGCGCTGGCCAAGCAGGGCGAGCTGTGAGGGCCTCCGCGGGTCGCCGAGCGTGCACGCCCCTCCCCCTCGAAAGGGGAGGGGTCGGGGTGGG
>CAXTRP010000141.1:0-7456 GCA_964246615.1 uncultured Caulobacteraceae bacterium
GGCCATGAGCGCTTCAGATCCCCAAGTCCTGGCTGGGCTGCGGGCCACAGCGGAACGGCGCGGGAGCCTTAGCTCACGCGCCGCCCAAGTGTCACCCCCATCCGCCGCGCTGCACGCAGCGCCCGCGGTCGGCCTAGCAGCGGACGCGGTTCTTAGCGATCTCGTGACCGGCGACGGCGCCGACCCCCGCACCCACCAGGCCGCCGACCACGCTGTGGCCGATCACGCCTCCGAGAACGCCGCCGCTCACCGCGCCAAGCGCCGTGCCCTCGTTACCCGAACGCCGCCGCTGGGCGGAGCAGTCATAGCGGTGGTAGTAGTGGTGATGGTTGTAGCCGTTATAGTTGTTGTAGCCGTTGGAGTTCCCGCCGTAGCGATAGTCCTGCGCGCCAGCCGGGGCCACGGCGACCGTCATCGTGGCGAGCGCAGCCAGGGCGCTCAGTGCAGTCATCATCTTGGGCATCATCATCTCCTGATCCGATGCGCTGCAGAATGGAAGAGCTAAAGCTCTGGTTCCGCACCGCCACGGCTCACCCTGCCAGCCCAGCCATGAACAGGGCATGACGATGTCGCCTGCGCGAGAATGGTACCACCTCCCGGTCTCGAACCGGGGACCTCCAGAGCCACAATCTGGCGCTCTAACCAACTGAGCTAAGGCGGCGCATTCGCGCGAGAGGCGCTTTCCTAATCGTCCTCGCCTTGACGATCAACCAATAAGAAAATGGCGCCGCCAGCGCGAAGCCAGCAGCACCAGGATTGGAGGTCAGTTAGCCACCTGTCGTCCAACGAAGGGGGATCGTGACACTAGCCTCGACGGCGTGTCCATCCCGCATTGCTGGCTTCATCTTAAAAAACCGCGCCGTCTTCAAAGTAGCGGGTCCAAACTCCGACGGAGTTGCGGACAATATCTGGCAGTTCGTTAGTGACCCTCGAACGGTCACAGTACAGTTCATGCTTGCAACTCCCGATCTCTCATTACGTAGATCATCCTCGGGATAATACTGTTGAAGGTCATCGTTGTCAGGCTTTTGAGTCAAATCCGCCGCACTGAGCACCGGAGGCGACGGGGGCGCTGCCGGCGGCGCAGGAGGTTTAGGAGGAGCAACGATCGCTGCCGGCGGCGTTATTGACTCCGGAATCGGCGCCTTCACTGGCGGAAGCGGCGCCGGCGGGGCCGGGACGTTCAGCGGGGGTGGCGGCGTCATGTGCGGCGCGATCGGGGGAGGAGTCCGCGGCGCGGTTGTCGGCGGGGGCGGAGGTGGGGGCGGCGGAGGTGGCGGGGGGGCCAGCTTCGTCAGGTCCACCTTAACCGCGGTGTCTTCCTGGACGTTATAGTGAGGCTGGAACTTGGACTTCCAGATGAAGTAGATCAGCGCGACATGGAAGATCGCCGAGATGATGATCCCGACAATCAGGCCCGTGCTGAGCTTCTTCTTTCGCCGGGGACGCTCGTCGAGCAGCGGATCGTAGTGGTGCGGTGCTTCGGCGGGGGATTCTACGGACACGGGCCCCTCCTCACTTGCTGTTGTCCTCGCCCACGAGGGCGACGCTATAGAAGCCGTTATCCTGAAGCTTGTTCATCAGGCCCAGGAAGTCGCCGTAGTCGGTGTCCTTGTCGGCGCGGATGTAGATACGTTCCCGCGCCGGGTCCCGTGAACCGACGGCCTTCTTGAGGTCGTCGGGAAGGGTATCCAGGCTGGTGCCGAAGTCGCCGATGTAGATGTTTCCGTCCTTGCGGATGGTCAGATAGACCGGCTTGGGCGGCGTCGGCGACGGCTTGGCCACCGCGGTCGGCAAGGCCACCTTGATGGACACGCTGGCCAGGGGCGCGGCGACCATGAAGATGATCAGGAGGACCAACATCACGTCCACAAACGGCGTGACGTTGATCTCCGCATTCGCCTTGACCGAATACCGGCTGCCCCCGCCTCCGGAGAGTGTGGCGCCCATCTAGCTTACGCTCCCCGGTCGAGCTGGCGGGAGATGGCGTTCATCAGTTCGACGATGAAGCCCTCGGTCCGCGTACCGTAGCCGGCGATCTGGGTCTGGAAGAAGTTGTAGAAGATAACCGACGGAATGGCGGCGAACAGACCGATACCTGTGGCCAGCAACGCCTCGGCGATACCGGGGGCGACGACCGCGAGGTTGGTGGTGTTGGTCTTCGCGATGCCGATGAAGGAGTTCATGATCCCGTAGACCGTACCGAATAGGCCGATGAAGGGACCCGAAGAGCCGACCGACGCCAGGAACTGCATGCCGCCGGAAAGACGCTTGGCCAAGGTGGCCTGGACGCCGGCCACCGCGGCCGAGGCGCGGCTGATGGTGGACCCACGGTGCTCACCGGTGACCGACAGGCCAGCCTGACGCGAAAGCTCGATCTCGTTGGAGGCCGCGGCAGCCATGTCGGCGAAGGGATTGCCCTCGAACTCCTCGGTGGTTGCGACCTTGTTCATGTCCGTGATCGAACGGGCGTCGCGGAACGCTTCCAGGAACTTGTTGGTCTGACGGTTGAGGCCGGCCATGTTGATCAGCTTGATGATCAGGATGGTCCAGGACAGGACCGAGGCGATCAACAGGCCGGACATGACCACCTTCACCACCGGGGTGGCGTTCAGGAACATGCCGACGGGGCTGAGGTTGGCGCCGCCCTTGATGCTGGTGGGAGCCGCCTCCGCGCCGCCGTTGTTGACGCCCGCAGTGTCGGCGCCGGTCGCGGCGTCAGGGGCGGCCGTGGCGTTGGCTGCGACGGGTGGCGAGTCGCTGTTCTGGGCGAACGCCGGCGCGCCCATCGCCATAAACGCTACCGCGCCAAGCACGGCGAGGATCGGGGTCGTTCGTTTGCTTCGCAGCATCTTCAGCCAGTTCCTGGTTGATCGAGCAAGGGTACAAGGGTCGTTGCGCGACAGCGGTTTCCACCCTTAGGAAGTCTTTACGGGCCGGTTTGCAGTCGTTTTTGCCGTTCCGTCAATCTGCGTCCGAAACCGGACCTCCCCCTGTTGCAAGGCAGGTTTGTCGGCCGCGTCAGCTGACCCACGCCGCTTTCGCGCCGAAAGTCTTACCGCAAGTTCATGAAATTGCGGGTGAGCCCATTTCGCAACGCCCTTCGATCCCGTCAAGCGCTTTTGGACCTGTCACGAGCTTGGTGCGCTTACGCCGCAAATGACTGCACGACAGCCCGCATTTGCGGCAGCGCGGCAAAATTTTGCAGGAATGTCAGAAGGTGCGCCGTGGTGCCTGGGGGCGGATTCGAACCACCGACACGCGGATTTTCAATCCGCTGCTCTACCAACTGAGCTACCCAGGCGGAGGCGAGCGCGGTCTATAAGGGATCGGTCTGACGCCGTCCAGCCTCGCCCTCCCCCTCCGCCGCTCCCTCTTCGGGCTCGGCTGCGGGAATGGCGTAGGCGCCGCTGAACCAGCGCTGCAGGTCGACATCGGCGCAGCGTTTGGAGCAGAACGGAGCGTACTCGTCCTGGGTGGGCCGATTGCAGATGGGACAGGCGCGCGGTGTCATAGCGCCATGATATCGGGATGCTCGCGGACGGCGCCAAGATCGGCGCGAACGCTGAACCGAGGCCCCAGCTGTGCGACCCAGGCCATCGCCTCGGCGGCCACATCCGGCGTGCATACCGCCGCCATGCGAGCGCCAGGTGCAAAACGGCCCTGGCGCTCCAAGGCGCGCAGCGCCGCTTGCGCCAGGGTGCGGGCGCTCAAGCGTCCGTCGAAGTCGAGCAGGCGCTCGTGCACGGGCTGCAGCCGGTGGGGCTTGGACAGTTCCATGACCCCGAACCGGCTCGGCGCAGCGACGGCGACCTCTGCGCCATCGGGCGCGAAGGCTTCCACCGCCGCCGCCTGCAGCCGTCGCCCATCCTTGGGAAAGCCGATCAGGTCGATGGCCGCCAGTCCGCCCAGCGCCTTGAGGCGCAGCAGGCGCGCGGCCTCCTGCACGGCGACGAGATTGGCGCGGGAGACTGAGACCGGCGCCCCCGTATCGGCCAGATCGACGTCGACGGCGACCAGCGCGCGGGTCGGCTCGATCGTCAGGCTCGGCCCCTCGGTGGCCGCATGCTCCCTGGCGAGGGCCTGCGCTTGCGCGATGTCGGCCTGTTCGCGCGCCGCCTCGCCCGTCTCCCAACCCGGACAGCCGAACGCGGCCAGCTGGACCTCGATGGACGGTGCGGGCTGGATCAGCCCAAATATGCCCCCTGTCGCCGGCCCCACGAGCCGCAGGGCGGCGGGTTTGCCGTGTCCGGGCTCGGCTGCGACCTCCACCGCCAGCCGCTCGCCCTCGCAAGGCGCCGTCGCCAGGCCACGCAGCCGCAAGGCGCCCACCGCTTCGCCGAGATCGACCCTTGCCAGGCCCATGCGGGGGGAAACCGCCGTCACTCGGCCGGCATAGAGGGCGCCCAGGCGCGGGGCCGGGTCGCCGTCCCGCGCGAACAGCAGCCGCTCCGGCCGGCCGTCCAGCAGCACCACCGCGCGCGTCTCGCCCGGCGACCGATCGAGGAAGGCGCAGCGCTCGCCGCTCAAGGCCGCCAGCCTCGCCCCTGCAGCAGGTTCAAGGTCTCATAAAGCGGCAGGCCCACCACGGCCGAGTAGGACCCCTGCAGGTCCATGACGAAGCTCCCCGCTCGTCCCTGGATGGCGTAGCCGCCGGCCTTGCCCCGCCCCTCCCCGTTCTCGACGTAGCGATCGATCTCGGCGGGCGTGAGCCGCTTGACGTGCAGCCGGGTATCCACGCGCCGATGCACCGGCGCCGCATCCGGGCTGGCCAGGGCTACGGCGGTGTGCACCCGGTGCGCGCGACCGGAGAGCAGCTCAAGACAGCGGCGCACCTCATCGTCCGTCTCGGCCTTGGGCAGGATACGGCGGCCTACGGCCACCACGGTGTCGGCGGCGAGCACGAAGGCGTCGGGCCGACGGCCGGACACAGCCACCGCCTTGGCGAGCGCCAGCCGCACCGCCAGCCGGGGGGGCAGCTCGTCCGGACCAGGGCTTTCGTCCAGTTCGGCGGCGTCGCACGCCTGGGGCTCCACGCCGATCTGGCGCAGCAGGTCCAGGCGGCGGGGGCTGGCGCTGGCCAGCACCAGCGGCGGGCGGGGCGGCGGGCTCACCCGCCGGCGCTCTGAGGGGCGGGGAACCGCGCGGCGATGCGGCGGCCGATCTCCTGGCGCATGGCGCGGTAGGCGGCCAGGCGCTGCTCGCGCGACCCCCCCTCCAGCGTAGGGTCCAGGATCGGCCAGTAGACGAGGTCCACCGCCCGACCGCGGGCCAGCTCGACGGCCCGGTGGTGCGCCTCTGGCGTTAGCGAGATCACCACGTCGAAGGAGTCGTCCTCCAGGTCACCGAACCCCTTGGGCCGATGCGCCGTCAGATCGAGCCCTACCTCCTCCATCACCGCCACGGCGAAGGGGTCCACCGCTTCGCCCGGCTTCAGGCCGCAGCTGTCCACGAACAGCCGCGCGCCGAAGCGGTGACGCATCATGGCCGCCGCCACGGGCGAACGCACCCGGTTGAGGTTGCAGGCGAACAGCACCGCGCCCGGCAAAGCCGTCACTCAGGCGCGCCTCTGCAGGGCGCAGATCAGGGTGAACAGCCTGCGCGCGGTGTCGAAGTCCAGGGTGATCTTGCCGTCCAGCCGCTCGCGCAGCTTCTCGGAGCCCTCGTTGTGCAAGCCGCGCCGGCCCATGTCGACAGCCTCGATCTGGGAAGGGGCCGAGTGGCGGATGGCGTCGTAATAGCTCTCGCAGATCAGGAAATAGTCGCGGATGATGCTCTTGAAGGGCGTCATGGACAGCAGGTGGCGGCGCTTGAACCCTGCGCCCGTGATGTCGAGCGCCAGGCGGCCGTCCTGCAGCGAAATGCACAGCGCATAGGGTCCGTGCTCGGCGCCCTCGGGCTGGAAGCTGTTCTCCTCCAGGAGATCGAAGATGGCGACCTGGCGCTCGTGCTCCACATCGCGGGTGGAGGGGGCGAGGGACTGCTCGTCGATGTCGATCGACTCCAGCCGGTGATCAAGACCGGGGTCGCCCGCGCTCATTCGGCGGCTTGGGCGCAGCTGGCGCTTGGGGTCTCGCCACCTGCGGCCTCGCCGCCAGCGTCCCGCTCCAGGCGCAGGGAGGCGGAGCGGGCGTGGGCGGGCAGGCCTTCCGCCTCGGCAAGGATGCGCGTGTGCGGGCCGAGCACGGCGAAGCTCGCCGACGAACAGCGCACGATCGAGGTGCGCTTGAGGAAGTCATAGGTGGAAAGGCCCGAGGAGAAGCGCGCCGCCCGGCTGGTCGGCAGCACGTGGTTGGAGCCCGCCACATAGTCGCCAATGGCCTCCGGTGTATAACGGCCGAGGAAGATCGCGCCGGCATGGCGGACCCGGTCCGCCAGCCGCTCCGGATCGTCGACGGCGAACTCCACATGCTCCGGCGCGATGAGGTCCACCAGCGCCGGCGCGCGCTCCAGCGGCGCGACGATAACGGCGCCATGGTCGCGCCAGGCGGCGGCGGCGACCGCTCCGGTGGCCAGGCTCGCCAGCTGGCGAGCCGCCGCACGCTCCACAGCCGAAGCGAAAGCCGCGTTGTCGGTGATCAGGATGGACTGGGCGTCGGGGTCGTGCTCGGCCTGGGACAGCAGGTCGGCGGCGATCCACTCGGCGTCGTTGTCGCCGCTCGCCACCACCACGATCTCCGATGGGCCGGCCAACGCGTCGATGCCCACCACGCCGTACAGGCGCCGCTTGGCGGCGGTGACGTAGGCGTTGCCGGGGCCGACGATCTTGTCGACCGCAGCGATCGGACCGGCGCCGAACGCCAGCGCCGCCACCGCCTGGGCGCCGCCGAGCTTCCATATCTCGCTCACGCCGGCCTCACGGGCCGCCGCCAGCACGGCGGGTTCGATCCGCCCCGGGGGCGTGACCATGGCGATGCGGTCCACACCGGCGACCCGGGCGGGGATGGCGTTCATCAGCACGGTGGAGGGATAGGCCGCGCGTCCTCCCGGCACGTAGACGCCCACCGCCTCCAGCGGCGTCCAGCGCCAGCCGAGCTCCACGCCCTGCGCATCGGTGAAGCGGGCGTCGGCGGGACGCTGTCGCTCGTGATAGTCGCCGATGCGCCGGGCGGCGAAGGCGATGGCGTCGCGCACGTCTGCGGGACAGGCGGCGACGCCCGCCTCGATCTCCTCGGCCGACACGCGCAGGGTCTCGGCTGTCAGCTGGACCCCGTCGAAGCGGCGTGCGTAATCGAGCACAGCGTCAAGCCCGCGGGTCCGAACGCCTTCGATGATGGTGGCGACCGCGGCGTCCACATCCGCGGGCGAACCCCGAGGCTCCTCCAGGAAGGCCTGGAACGCCCGCGCGAAGCCTGGATCGGCGGCGTCAAACCGGCGCAAGGATCAGGCCTCCACGCCTTCCGGCGCGGTATGATCGGGCGCGCGCGCCGCCGGCCATGCTTCCGACACGTCGGCC
>CAXTRP010000142.1:0-7434 GCA_964246615.1 uncultured Caulobacteraceae bacterium
CCCTGCCGGCCGACGGCGCGCCGTGGGCGTCATCACCTCGTCACCTGCTCCGTTCGGTGGTGGACCTGTACGCCCGGGAAGGCTGGCGGCCCGTGGTGGCGCCCGAGCTGGAGTTCTATCTCACCGCCGTCAATACCGACCCGGACCTGCCCCTTACCCCGCCGATCGGCCGCTCGGGCCGGGCGGAGGCGGCGCCGCAGCCCTACGGGCTGGAAGCCATCACAGAGTACGAGGACCTGATCGAACAGATTTACGAGGATTCCGAAGTCGCGTCTCTGAACGTCGACACCCTAATCCATGAGTCCGGAACGGCGCAGCTGGAGATCAACTTCCTGCACGGCGACCCCGTGCAGCTGTCCGACCAAGTCCTGGTCTTCAAGCGCATCGTCCGGCAGGCCGCGCTTCGCCACGGCATGTACGCCACCTTCATGGCCAAGCCGATGGAGTCGCAACCCGGCAGCGCCATGCACCTGCACATCTCGGTGGACGACGAACAGAACCAAGCCAACCTGTTCGCCGAGGAGGATGGCGGCGACAGTGAAGCATTCCTTCACTTCATAGGCGGCCTGCAGACGTACCTTCCCGAGATCATGCCGCTGTTCGCGCCGAACGTGAACTCCTTCCGCCGGATGCGGCCAAACCATAGCGCACCGATCAATGTGCAATGGGGGTATGACAATCGTTCCTGCGGTTTGCGGGCGCCGATTTCCAACCGTGCGAACCGGCGCATCGAGAACCGCCTGCCTGGCGCCGACGCCAATCCTTACCTGGCCATCGCCGCCTCCCTGATCGCCGGCTACCTCGGCATGAAGGAAAGCCTGACGCCCTCGCCTCAGATGGTCGGCAACGCCTACCATCACGCCCGCACCCTGCCTAAGACGCTGGAGGAGGCGCTGGAACGTTTCGCCGCCTGCGAGCCCGTCCGCCGCCTGATCGGCGAACCCTTGTTCATGGCCTTCAGCCTGATCAAGGAGGCCGAACTGGAGGCCTTCCAGGGCGTGATCAGTTCATGGGAGCGCGACCATCTGCTGCTGAAGACCTAATCGATGGGCTTCAACGACGGACTGAGCTTTTCGCGTTCCTATTACGCGGCGACCGCCAACCCCGTCCCCGACTTCGCTTCCCTCTCCGAGGCGGAGACTGCGGACGTGGTGATCGTGGGCGGCGGTTGCACAGGGCTGTCCACCGCGCTGCATGCGGCCGAGCGAGGCCTGAGCGTCGTCCTCTTGGAGGGCGGCCGGGTAGGCTGGGGGGCGTCGGGGCGCAACGGCGGTCAGATCATCCCCGGCCTCCGCAAGGGCGCAGCGGATCTGGTCGCCGCCTATGGCGAAGAGCGCGCCAAGCGCCTGTTCGACCTCGCCCTCGAAGCGCGCGCCCTGGTGGTCGAGCGGATCAGGCGCCACGCCATCGCCTGCGACCTGAAGATCACCGGGCATCTGGTGGGCGCGGTGAAGCCGAGGGACGCTCGGCTCTTGGCCAAGGAGGTGGAGTGCCTGCACGCCGTCATGGGCTACGACCAAGCGCGCTACCTGCCGGCCGAGGCGACGCGCGCCGAAGTCGCCACCCCCTATCACGGCGGGCTCCTCGACCGCTCGGGCGGCCATATGCACCCGCTGAACTACGCCGCGGGGCTGGCGCGGGGCGCCGTCGCCGCAGGCGTGCGCGTGTACGAGCGTTCGCCCGCCGTGGCGCTCGACCGCGGGGCGGCGGTGGTCGTGAGGACCGCCTGCGGCCAGGTGCGCGCGACACACGCGGTGCTGGCCGGCGATGCGCTCATGCACGGCCTCGCCCCGCACATCGAGAGCCACATCATGCCCGTCGCCAACTATATCGCCGCGACCGAACCGCTTGACGACGCCGACACGCTCATCCCAGGCGACCTCGCCATCTCCGACAGTCGTTTCGTGGTGAACTACTATCGGCTGACATCCGACCGGCGGCTGCTATTCGGCGGCGGTGAGCGCTACAACCCGAACGCCCCGAAGGACGTTGCGGGTTTCGTCCGGCCGTTCATGCAACGCGTATTCCCACAGCTGAAGGAGCGCCGGATCGACTACGCTTGGGGCGGCTTGGTGTCGGTCACCTCCACGCGCCTGCCCCACATCGGGCGCGAGGGTCCGGTCGTCTTCGCCCACGGCTACTCCGGTATGGGCGTGCTCCTGTCCACGCTCGCGGGCCAGCTCCTGGTCGAGGATCTGACGGGCGACTCTTCGCGCTTTGACCTCTTCGCCGACATCGCCCCGGGAGCCTTTCCCGGAGGCGCTGGGCTACGGGGTCCGCTGCACGTACTCGGCATGCTCTGGTACGCCCTGCGAGACCGGCTGTGGTGATGCCCGCAGGGCGCGCCATCAGCTTTTTTCGAACACTAGACGTGATGACCGCTCCAACCACGCCGACGGAGACCGCTCCTACCTCTTCAAGGCTTCGCGCAACGGCGCCCTGGAAGCCTTCTGGATACCGTTCACGGCCAATCGGTCGTTCAAGGCCCACCCGCGCCTGCTCTCGTCGGCACGCGACATGCACTACTACACGTCCGACGGCCGGGCGGTGCTGTACGGCACTGCGGGCTCTGGCGCGTCAACGCCGGCCATAGCCGGCGCAGGATCGGCGAGGCGATCCAGGCGGAGGCCGGGCGCCCTGAACTATGCGCCGCCGTCCAGTTCGCCCACCCGGCGGCCTTTACCTTCGCCGACCGGCTCGCGGCGATCATGCCCAACGGGATCGACTATCTCTTCTTGGGGTCATCGTAGAGGATGTTCAAAAACGTACGCTAAGCCGGCCAGCTGACGCCGTGATGCGCAGCGGCCTGAACCGCTCTCGGGGTTTGTCGATGTCGCCCCATAGGTAGTCGCTGGTGAGGCTGACGTGCTCCCAGCCGAGCGGGGCGACGTGGGCGATGAGATGATCGGGAACGTCGGAGCCCTGGTGGCGGAGGTGGTCGACCGCGCGGCCGAGATAGACGGTGTTCCAGAGGATGATGGCGGAGGCGACCAGGTTAAGTCCCGAGGCGAGGTGCCTCTGGTTCTCGAAGGTGCGGTCGCGCAGCTCGCCCAGCCGGTTGAAGAAGACCGCCCGAGCGAGCGCGTTGCGCGCCTCGCCTTTGTTCAGGTTGGCGCTTGTGCGCCGGCGAAGCTCCGGATCGTCTAGCCAATCGAGCATGAAGAGGGTGCGCTCGATCCGGCCGATCTCGCGAAGGGCCCGCGCCGCCGGGTTCTGGCGCGGGTAGGCCGCCAGCTTCTTGAGCATGGTGGAGGCGGTGACTGTGCCCGCCTTGATGGAGGCGGCCATGGCTGTCGCTCCGACTGCAGATGAGCCGATGGATCTTATTACGGCAGCGTCGCCCGTCTGGCGACTCTGAGGACCGACCACACGAGTGCGTTTTGGGTATGCCCTTAAGAGACTGCCCTCCAGGGCAGTCCTATTAGTGCGATTGACCTCGTAAAAAGGACGGCGGCAAGAAGGACCACGCAAAAAAGACCAGGCGATATTCATTCGCGCCTACCTCCGAGCTGCCACCTCCTGACAGCCACCGATTGGATGAAGCGCCGCGCAGAGATTGACGTGAAGCAGAGGGCAGCGCGCCCGGTTGTTAGCTGAACAACGCGAAAACGAACGGGCCGGGAAAGCGCTTAGGCCACCCGCCGCGCCTGCCTGAAGGCGGCGTCGGCCACGTCGCCCCGGACGAAGCCGTAGCGCACCTCGTCAAGGCTGGCCAGACAGCCCGCATCGGTCAGCCCGTCCAAGTTCAGCATCCGCGCCGGGGTCTTGGCGATTAGGTGGCGCATACCGCTGCGCCGATGAAGCCGGCGCCGCGCGCGCGCTCGACCTGCTCCTCCGCCACGCGATGCAGGTACTGGCCGCAGCCGCTCTTGCCGGGCCCGCGGCTTAGCGTCGCCAGTTCATCGGCGCTGATCCAGCCATTCTCCAGCGCGACCGTACACATGCGTTTTGCGTTGATCTACAGCTTATCAGAAATGGCGTAACCTCGGATCGATCAGCAAACCTCTCCTGACGCAGTTCGCGCCAGAGGCGGCCGATTGGGTCCGGACTGAAGCCTCGGGTTCGTCTAGTCTAATCGAACATGAAGCCGACGGGCGTGAAGAGCTTCCGTTTCCAGTCCCTGCCGGCCACATCGTGGGCACCCTTCCATGCGCGTCCCTTGTCAGGGGGGCGGCGGACCACATAAGGTCAACCTGCGGGTGACGCTGGATAGGCGCGGACCTGATGCCGGGGGTGGGCCAGCCCCGCTGGCTCACGGCTGGGGTCCGATCTGAAGTAGGCGAGCCTCCCGCATCGGAGGATTCCAACGCCCGCCCCCATTCGCCCGACGGAGGGTCAGCCTGCTCAACCACGATCACAGCCGTAGCGCTCGCAATGAGCAGCGCCTTGCCAGGCGGGCAGGTGCACGCGAAACAGGTCGAATGCGTAGCAGCCTGGATCATCTGCCGGCCGGCAAGAGGCATGAACTCGCCTTCGTGGTGGAGGTGCTCAACGAAGGTTTCGCCGCCGCGCTCGCGACCCGCGACTCCGCTGAAGCGAGGGATGGTCACATTCTCAAGATCATCCTCTTCGGCTCGTACGCGCGAGGCGATTGGGTGGAGGATCCGGTCGGGCGGTACTTCAGCGACTATGACCTGCTGGTGGTCGTCAACCACGACCGGCTGACCGACGTGCTTGACGTGTGGGAGGTGGCGGAGAAACGGCTTCTCTCGGCGCTTTCCAGCGGGGCGCGGTTGCGCACGCCGGTGAACTTCATCGTCCACACTTTGGAGGACGTAAACGAGCAACTTGCCCGCGGGCGGTACTTCTTCGTCGATATCGTGCGCGATGGGATTGTGCTTCTCGAGGTGCCAAATCATCCGTTGGTGCAGGCAAAGGCGCTAGCACCGGAGACTGCTCTGGCAGAAGCACAGGCGCATTGCTCCGATCAAATGCTTGCGGCAAGCGAGTTCATGATGGCAGCAAATTTTCTTCGAGAAAACAACGCTACAAAGCGCGCTGTTTTCAACGCGCACCAGGCCGTAGAAAGCCTGTACACTTGTTTGCTCCTCGTCATGTCACTCTACACACCCAAATCGCACAATCTTGTGAGATTGCGTAAGCTGGCTGAACAGCTAGATATTCGCCTTGTGGACGTGTGGCCCACATCGACCAAGTTCGAGAAGCGCTGCTTCGAGCTGTTGCGGGCAGCCTACGTCAAGGCCCGTTACTCGCGCCATTATCAGATCAAGGCGGAGGAGCTGGATTGGATCGCTGGCCGTGTAGAAATCTTGCGAGCGTTGGTGCATGACATCTGCGAGGCGCGGCTGTTGGAGCTGCGCGGAAATCTCGGTCCGGGAACGGCGTGAGACGTCAAAGCGGGCGTCCAGGTCCCATCCCGGCTAGGCGGGCTCCGCCCGCCTTCCCTTGTCAGGGTGTCGGCCGGTCGCGTACAACGCTGCTGCGGGTGTCGCCGGATAGGCATGGACCTTGAGGCCGGGGGTGGGGCAGCTTCGCTGGCTCGCGGTTGCGGTCCGATCTGAAGCAGGCGAGCCTCCCGCATCGGAGGATTTCAACACCCGCCCCCATTCCGCGACCACGCGTCGCCGACTTGCCACCGACTCCCGATTGCATCAGTCTCACCCCCGCTGGGGCGAGAGCCCTGGTAGGGGCGTGGAATCCCCTGGTCGATGCAAGCTTAGGCCGCCGCGTATGTGCGCGGGGCCGGCTGAGCGCCTGCGGGTCCTCCGCAGTGCGCGCGGCGCTGCTCACGCTTGGATTCCGGCGGCTTGAACCGCAGCGCCCCTCCTGACCGGGAGGTGGTGAATGCGATTGCTGAACGCCGAGGCCGTCGAGACCGGGGCGCAGACCGAGGCCGAGCTCGGCCTTGAGCTGGAGCAGCTCTATCGATCCTACGCCGGCACCCTGGTGGCGCGTCTGCGCCGGCGGTTCGGCGCCGACGCCGCGGAGGACATCGTTCAGGAGGCCTTCATCAAGATCGGGCGGTACGGCGCCACCGCGCCTGTACGATCCCCCAAGGCTCTGATCACCCGCATCGCAATCAACCTCGGCCTGGACCAGGCGCGTGGACAAGCCGCCCAGCGAACGGTTGATCTGGACGCGCTGGAAACGCGACCGGAAGGACGCGCCGAGGCCGAGCAGACCGAGACCCTGTTGCTGAAGCAGATTATCCTGGAGTTGCCTAAGCCCCTGCAGGATGTCTTCATCCTGCAACGCTTTGGCGGCATGACCTATGCGGAGATCGCCCGGCATTGCGATGTGTCGGTGAAGACGGTGGAATGGCGAATGTCTAAGGCGCTGGCCCTCTGTACCGCCCGGATGCGCGAGTAGGCGAAGCCCATGCCGTCACCGATCGACATCGAAGACCCGTCTCCAGCCGCAGACACGATGGGTGTGGCCGCCAGCTGGTTCGCGCGACTGAATGCAGACACGGTTTCAATCCAAGACCTCAGCGCGTTCCAGACGTGGCGGCGCGAACAGCTCAACGACCAAGCCTATCGCCAAGTGGAGGCGACGTGGGGCCGGGGCGAGTCGCTGCGAGCCGACCCGGAGATCTCCCGCGTGCTTGCGGCGACGCTGGCGTCCACGCCTTCGGGTCGCCGGACGAAGACGATGGTGATGGGCTTCGTAGCGGTCGCCGCCACCTTGATTCTCGCTGTGTCCGTTGGCGTATGGTTTGAACGAGGGCCGCTCCTAGGGGAGCGCACCTACCAGACCGCGATCGGCCAGCATCAGGACGTCGTGTTGCCAGACGGCTCTTCCGTCCGGCTCGACACCGACACCCGCCTGGCGGCGCGGTTCGGGCGCTCGGAACGGGATCTGACGCTGCTTCGGGGGCGGGCCTTCTTCTCCGTAGCGCATGACGCCCGCCGTCCGTTCATCGTGAGGGCGGGAGATACCCGGGTGCGCGCCGTGGGCACCCGCTTCAGCGTCCGACGGGACCCTGCGGACGTGCAGGTAGTCCTGGTCCAGGGTGTGGTGACCGTCTCTTCCTCTTCGCGTACGGCCATCTCTGATCAGCCGCGAGCGTGGACGCTCAGGCCCGGCCAGCAACTGATTTCGGACGGCGCCGTGAGCGGCCCGTTTGCGGTGGATGTCGCACTTGCCACCGGCTGGCTCCAGAACCGCTTGGTCTTCCGCGATCTCCCGCTCGACAGGGCGATCGCCGAGGTCAACCGCTACACGGCCTCTAAGGTGGTGCTGGAGGCGCTGGACGCCAGCGGAACCCCGGTCAGCGGTGTCTTCAACACCGGCGATCCGGCCAGCTTCGCTTCGGCGGCCGCGGATGTCTGCGGTTTGGAGGTTCAGGCCGGGGCCGACGGAACCCTATTCTTGCGCCGTCGGGCCATTCCGACGCCGGCCTGAAAAAAACTTTCGCCGCCATTAGGGTGCGGCGGTCCTTTTCACGTCTCTCCCAAGCACCATCAGCGCATC
>CAXTRP010000143.1:0-7405 GCA_964246615.1 uncultured Caulobacteraceae bacterium
CAGCCGGCCGCCAGCAGTGCGCAAACGCCGCGCGTCGGTCTCACTGCTGCAAACCTTGAAAACGCCGGCACGACATCAGCTACGGCGCCGCCGATCGCTCGGACGCAACCCCGCAGGCCAGAGCCAAAGCGTTCGGGCGCCCTGAGCGCACCTGCCAGATACGGACGATCTGGGCCTCTGCGGCTCAATGCGAATAACCGCCGGGCGGGTAGGCGAAGGTCAGACTGGAGAAGGTGGTCTCGAAATCGGCCTGAGGGTTGGTCTTGATCGGCTTGGTCCAGATGACGTTCACGAGCCACGTTCCCGTGTGAGGCACCTTGAAGGCGGCCCGGCCGTTCTGGTCCGACAGGTGCATCTCCAACGGACGGCCGTCGAATTCCAGGTTGGTCAGCTTGACCAGGGCGCCTTGCAGCGGGCGCCCTTCATACAGCACCTGGACCGGCAGCAGCTCATTGGCCGCCAGCAGATAGGGGTTCTTCTCAGGCACGATCTCCAGGGACAGGCCGATGGGCCTGGTCACCCACGGCGAACGCGCGTCGGGCAGGCCGACCTGCACCAGGGCCTTGCAGCGACGGCTGTAGGCCTCGCGGCCGGGCTGGTCGCTGGTGCGCGTCTGGGCGCGGTACTGGAGCGCGGGGGTAAGCCCCTCCACCTTCGCGTAGTCGTTGTAGCGGATGAAGGGCAGGTTGCTCAGCGCGGGCGTGGTCTGGAACGCCACGATGTAGGCGCCGGGTCCGCCGAAATGCAGCGTCGCGACATCGACGCCGGGCAAAGGCTTGAGATCGCCGCGGATGTCCTGGACCCCGTCCGGGCCGACGCTCCGGAACAGCACCACGCGTCCGGTATCCAGTTTCCAAGCCTGCCGCGCCTGGCCGTGCCCGACCTGGATCGACATCGGGACCGCAGAGTGCGGCGCGACCGAGAACGTGTTCGGCTGGAGCCAGAAGTCGTGCGCCAAGCCCGGACCGCTCCAGACCAGGATGACAAACAGCAACCCAAGTCCCTGAAGGCGCCTCGATATCTTGGGAATGCTGATGGCCACTCAAACAGTCTAGTCGATCAAGGCTATGATCATGCAGCCAAATTGTCTCGGAAGACAATGGATTTATCTCGTGCCGTACGATTGACACAGCTGCCCTGTCGAGTGAGGACGCGGGTCCGCAACGGTTCGGATAGTCTTGAAAGCTGTTCCTTGAAACCCCTTTTCAAGCCTGCCCGCCTTGCATTGCCAGGGGCTGTGGGCGTTGCTGCGCTGCTGGCCGCCTTTCCGGCTTCAGCCCATACGGGAACGGGGCTGCCCGGCGGCTTCATGTCGGGTTTCGAGCACCCGCTGAGTGGGTTCGACCATCTGTTGGCCATGGTGGGGGTCGGTCTCTGGGGTGCGTTCCTCGGCCAGCCGCTGATCGTGGCCCTGCCGGTGATCTTCCCCACCGTCATGACCCTGGGCGCTTTCCTGGGCATGCAGAACGTGCCCATGCCGCCGATCGAGATCGGCATCGCGCTTTCGGTCCTGGTGCTGGGTGCGGTGATCGCGGCCAAGTGGCGGGCGCCGACCTGGGCGGCCTGCCTGATCGTGGCCGTCTTCGCCCTGTTCCACGGCTACGCGCACGGGCGCGAGCTGCCGTCGGCCGCCGACCCGATCGGTTACGCCGTAGGCTTCGTGCTGGCCACTGGACTGCTGCATGTGGCGGGGATCGGCCTGGGGACCTTGCACGCGCGGCCAGGCGGCGTGGCGGTGACGCGGTGGATCGGCGGCGGGATCGCTTTGGCCGGGGTGCTCTTCCTCTACCAGGCGTTGGTGAAGTGAGAGATCGGCGTTGAGGGGAGGCGCGCTTCCGCCGGCGCTGCTCTGCGCCGCCCTGGGCTTCGCCCTGGCCTATGCCCCTCGCCGCGCATGGTGGGGAGCGCTGCTCGCCCTGGTCCTGGTCGCGACCGCGGCGACCTTCGTGCCGCCGCCCCTCGCCTGGCGAGACTTGGCCTTTGCAGGATGCTGGGCCAGCATCGTGGTAAGCGCCCTGTGCGTGCACCTGCCGCGAGGCGTCGGGTCGAGGCTCGCCGTCGTCCTGGGACTGAACGCCGGGTTATGGAGCGGAGCGGTGATCGCCGTGGCGGGCGAGCGGCCGGACTTGGTCAAGGCGCTCCCCTGGGCCTTGCTCTGCGTGCCGGGCGCCTGGCTGGTGGCCAGCCGGCGCGGCATCGCCGTCAAGGTGGCGGCGAGCTGGCTGATCGCGGTGGCGGTGCTGGCCGCCAGTCTCATGCTGGTGCCCACGCCCGGCTATGTCCCCGACCACATGGACTGATCGACTTGGCGGCCTGAAGGGCTCCGCAATGCAGGCTTGATCCCGTCAGTTGCCACTTTTCTGGCGACCCAAGCCTTGTCCCTCCAGGCAGGATCATCCTGCGCTAAGGGGCAGGGAGCCAGGCGCCGTGGATGCCGGGCGGTATGCGGTGCGGCAGGCGGATGGTCGCGACAGGAGGCGCCGCGATGTCGCTGGCCTCAAGGATCTCGAGCGCAGTGCCGGCGCCATCGGCCTCGGTGACGAAGCCCATCAGCCATCCATCGTCTTCGGCGGCGTCGGCGTTGCGCGGCGCGAACACGAACTCGCCCGCCACTCGTCCGGGTCCGAACGCATGGATCGCCTTCGATCCGAGGTCGAGATCATGCTTGATCAGCGGCGCCTCGCCTACCAGGCTCTCCGTCATCTCGGCGGGTAGGCCGAGCGTGTAGGCGTAGCGATAGGGCCGGCCGGTCCGTCGACCGTCGATGACCGGCAGTTCCTGCGGCGCAGGGTCGAGGGTCCTTCGCGCCATCGTCCCGGCCTCGGGATCGATCGTCCAGCGTTCGAGGCCGCGGGGTTGCTCGTCTGGCCCCAAGTTGTCGTCTGCGAACATGCGGTCGTAGGCGATCACATCGAGCACGACGCGACCGTCAGGAAGATCGTAGGCGTTGGCGTTGTGGAACACGAAGCAAGGATCGATCGGCAGCCACCGTATGGCGTCGGCCGGCCCTTCGCGCGGCAGGAGCCCGATGCGCGCGGGGTGCCGGTCGTTCCAGCGGTAGGGAAAGCCGTGGCCGGCCAGGACGACGCTGAACGACAAGGTCAGCGGCAGGTCCAAGATGATGACGAAGCGGTCGGTGATCGCACAGTCGTGGATCAGCGGGCCATGCTCCACCGGGATCGTGACCGAGCGCCGAACCCGCCCGCCTGCATCCACGACGTTGTAGCGCACGCGCTTCAGGTCGTTGGCTTCGTAGCACAGGGCGTGGAGTTCGCCGGTGGCCGGATCGCGCCGGGGATGGGCGGTGAAGGAGCCGGGCAGCGTGCCGCCGAAATCCTCGTAGCGCTGGTCATCGAGTTCCTCGCCGAAGCGGACCGGGGTGCTCCCGGCCTCGACCAGCGCCCATCCGGCGCCGGCATGACCGAGGACGCTGGTGTTCACGGTGTCGAAGACGTGACGAGGGCCGGGCGCCGCCGGAAAGCCGCGCGCCTTTGCGACTTCAGTGGAGCGGATCCAGCGGTTGCGGTACCAGAGCGCCCGTCCGTCGCGGATCCTGACGCCGTGCAGCATGCCGTCGCCGACGAAGAAGTGGTAGCTGCGCGGATCGGGCGCCGCTGCATTGGGGCCGATGCGGACGTAGCGCCCGTCCAGTTCGGGCGGGATCACCCCCTCCACAGCGAGGTCTGAGAGCGTGAGCTCCTCGGTCATCGGCTCATGGATGCCGGTCAGGAACGGATGCGGGGCGTCGCGGGCCGGCAGCCGCCAGCGGTTGAACGACGCGATGCCGGTGATGAGCGGAGACAGGACAGCCCCGACGACCCCCTCGATCATCTCCGATATTCGGGCGTCGATCGCCGGAGGGGGCTCACGCGCCGTCTTCAAGGGTTGCGTCACGCGGGCGTCATGATCCGTCATCCCGAAGTCCCGACATCGTCGCGAGCTGTACGCAGCTGTGAGCGTATAGGAGTGCATCCCGGCAGGCTTGTGGCTTTAGTGTGATCTGGACGACCCTGGCTCGGGTCGCTGCAGCCAAGCCGAAGCGCACCAGGCGGGCCGGTCCTCAATCCTCGCCGCCGGCTTTCCGGTAGGCGTTGCGGGCTTTCACGACGGCGGCCGTCGCGGCCTTCCGGTCGCCGACATAGGCGCTCTGGGCTGCCGCCTTCGCCGCATCCAACGCCTCCTGCCGCTGACACAGGTTCGCCTCTTCGCTTTTCCGCGCATCGTCCAGTTGGCGAAGGACAAGCTCTGCAGCGTCAAGCGCTGTGCGATCGGCGGGCGGCTTGGGCGGCGGGACCGACTTCGCTTCGGCGGCGGCCTTCGGCGCTCGCGGTTTCGGGGCGGGCGGAACTTTGGGAAGGCTGGCAGGCTCGAGTTGGAAAGGTTCGGTGGAGCCGACCGCGCGACGCAGCGGCGTCTCCGGGTGCTCCAAGGCTGCAGCGACCGCCGCTTCATCCGTAATCAGTCTGGCGTCGTTGCTTGCGAACAGGTTCTGGTGGATGCCCCAGGCTTTGAGCGCGGCGGCCTGGCTCGGTGCGGCGACAATGGTGTCGTAGAAGCCGAACTGCGCCTGAAACACTTTCAGCGGCCGGCCTTTGCCCTTTGCAACCATGCCTTGGTCCTTCGTCCGCCGTCGACCTGAAGCCTCGGCCGGTCTTCTGGTCCAGCTTAATGTCGCAGGCGCCCCAGCGACCGCTAGCGGGTCTGTGGCCGGGCGGGCCGAATACCGGACGGAGGATGATCGAAGCGGGGGCTGGCCGGGTTGCAATTGGCGAGCCCGCGTGGCCGTTTGAGACCATGGCCAAGCCCGCACCGGCGTCAGAACCCGATCAACCGCACCTGCGCCGGATCATCACCGACCTCTCCGAAGGCGTCATCCTGATCTCGCCGGCCCAGAAGATCGTGTGGGCCAATGCGGCGGCGCTGAAGATGCACGGGTGTCTGGGCCAAGACGATCTCGGAGCGACAGCCAGCGAGTACCATGGACGTTTCAAGCTGAGCTACCGCAATGGTCGGGCGCTGCCGAAGGCGGAGTATCCGATCGAGCGGCTGAGCAAGGGGGACGACTTCAAGGATCTCGTGGTGAACGTCATCCGCGCAGACCAGCCTGACCGTGACCACATCCTGCAGATGCGCGGTCTTCGGCTGCCGGAAGGCGGGCGCGATCCAGACGTTCTGGTGCTGGTGATCTGTGACGTCACCGAGGCGTTCGAGGCCGAGGAGCGGTTCGAGCGGATGTTCAACGCCAACCCCGCGCCTGCGGTGATCATTCGGGTCGTCGATCTGCGCTACGTGCGGGTGAACGAGGGCTTCCTCCAGATGACCGGCCACGGGCGCGACGATCTGGTGGGGCGTTCCCTCTATGACTTCGACATCCTGGAGGGTGCGGAGCAACGCGAGCTCGCCAAGGCTCGCCTCTCCGAATGGCGAACCATCCCCCAGATGGAGGCGGAGCTACCGTTGCCGCATGGCGACACCAAGCTGGTGATCCTTGCGGGCCATCCGGTGGAGATAAGCGACGAGCGCTGCATCATCTTCACCTTCGCGGACCTCGAACCCCGCCGCAGGGCCGAGACGGCGTTGCGCCAGAGCGAGGAGCGGTTCGCCAAATCCTTCCGCCTGGCGCCCGTGCCCATGAAACTCAGCACCTTGGATGGTCACCGCATCCTCAACGTCAACCACGCCTTCCTGGAGATCACCGGCTGGAGCTACGAGGAGGTGGTCGGTCGCAAGCCCGTGGACCTGGAGCTGTGGGAAAGCTCGTCCATGCGGCGCGATGTGGAGCGGCGGCTGACCGAGACCGGCGCCTTCCGCAGCTACGAGCTGAAGCTGAGGGCCAAGGACGGACGGCTGATCGACTGCCTGGTCTCGGCGGAGACGGTCACCATCAACGGCCAGCCCTGCAGCCTGTCGGTGTTCCAGGACATCAGCGAGCGCAAGCGCACCGAGGTGGAGCTGATCACCGCCATCGAGGCGGCGATGCAGGACTCCTCATGGCTCAGTCGCAACATCATGGACAAGCTGGCGGCGCTGCGCGCGCCGCAGGCCGGTCCGATGAGCGCGCATGCGGCTCCCGTAGAGCTGACCGCTCGCGAGCGGGAGGTGATCGAGCTGATCGCCCGGGGCAAGAGCGACAGTGTGATCGCCCAGACGCTCTCGCTCAGCCGCAACACGGTGCGCAACCACGTCGCTCGCCTCTACGCCAAGATCGGCGCCCACAACCGCAGCGAAGCCATCGTCTGGGCCCGCGACCGCGGCCACCAGAGCCGACCCGACGCGAAATCGTGAAGAAAGACGCTTACAGGGCGCCGATGCACCCATCGCCTAGGTGCAACCGCATCTTTGTCCAGGCTTAGGCCGCCTCTACCTCTCCAACGTGCCGGGACATCAGGTCTTCGGCTCGGCCGCTCGGGCCAAGGGAGGTTTGCATGTCCATTCTCGCCTGGATCATTCTGGGAGTCGTCGCCGGCTTCATCGGTAGCAAGATCGTCAACCGCACCGGCGAAGGCCTCGTGCTCGACCTCGTTCTGGGCGTCGTGGGCGCCATCGTCGGCGGCTTCATCGCCAACACCTTCGGCCATGCCGGCGTCACGGGCCTTAACGTCTACAGCCTGATCGTGGCCGTCATTGGTGCGATCGTGGTGCTGATGGCCTATCGCCTGATCGCCCGCCGCGCCTGACCTCTGCTCGTCACACCCTCCTGAGCGCGGTCGAGCCGCGCTCACAAAAGGCTCCCGCGCGGCCAAGCCGCGCGCTTACACAAGGATCGACGCCATGACGCAGACCCTCACCGGCCTGTTCGACGACTACGACGACGCCCGCCGCGCCGTCCAAGACCTGGAAGCCGCCGGCGTGCCCCACCGGGATATCAGCCTGGTGGCCAACAACGCCCACGGCGGCCATGGCGCCAATGGAGATCACGCCGCCCGCGCCAGTGGTGACGACGCCGGCAAGGGCGCAGGCCTCGGTGCGACCATCGGCGGCGTCGGCGGCCTCCTGGCCGGCCTCGGTATGCTGGCCATCCCAGGGCTCGGCCCGGTGGTGGCGGCAGGCTGGCTCGCCTCCACCGCAGTGGGGGCGATCGGCGGCGCGGTCGTGGGCGGCGCGGCCGGCGGTCTGGTGGGTGCGCTCACCCATGCAGGCGTGTCCGAGGAGGACGCTCACGTCTATGCCGAAGGCGTACGGCGGGGCGGGACATTGGTGACCGCCAAGGTTCAGGACAACCTCGTCCCCACCGCGCGGTCGGTCCTTACCGACCAGAGCACCGTGAACATCGGCGCTCGTCGCGACGCTTACCGGCAGCAGGGATGGTCTCGCTTCGACGACCGCGCTCCCGCCTACACGGTCGACCAGATCGCGGCTGAGCGCCGCCTGCATCGCCTGTGATCCACAGGCCACGAAAGGAAAG
>CAXTRP010000144.1:0-7393 GCA_964246615.1 uncultured Caulobacteraceae bacterium
CTGGTCGTCCGAGGGGAGGGTGAGGGGGCGTCCGTAGGCTACACGCCCCGAGGGATAGGATAGCCGCAGACCTCGTGCATCACCGCCCGGGGGGCGACGAAGAGCGCGACCCCCGGCCCGAGCCCCTCCAGCATCGGGGCGAGCCGGGCGTGGCGCCGGTCGGAGAGGAACACGGATGATAATGGATGACAGCGGCCGCCGCTCGCTCCAGCGCCACCCGACCCTCCACCACGAAGCCGACGCCTCGCGCAGCCGGGTCGCTCCAGCGCAGGTTCCGGTAGGGCTCGACCCGTGGTCGGCGGGATCGGAGAGCAGGCCGAAGGCGCAGCCCGGGCCGCCCGTCGCGATCAGGTGATGGTCTCGCTCTGGAGCTTCCGCCTTACGACGTCGCCGCCGGCGGCCTTGACGCGCAGAGATGCACACCCGGAATTGCGTCCGACAGGCGATGGTCAAGCATTTCGGAGACGGCCCGGTCAGCGACAGGCGCGATTAGCCGCGACACGACCGCGACTAATCGAGTGAGGAGATGAGACTGCGGGAAAAGGTTCGGGTTCGTGGCGGTGGGAGAGGGATTCGAACCCTCGATACGGTTTCCCGTATACACACTTTCCAGGCGTGCGCCTTCAACCACTCGGCCACCCCACCACAGGGCTGCGCCTTCCGACGCTGTCCGCGACCGCTCAAAGGCCGGGAGGTGCGCGAATATACGCCGCTCTGGCCGTCCGCAAGGGCTGTCAGCCTTGGGGTGCTGCGAAGCCGGACCGTTGCGCCTATCTAGGACGCTGACCGAAAGCCGAGAGCCGCACCATGCTGTTCAACCGCAAGCCCACCGATCTGCCGTCCCCACAGGAGGCGTTGAAGGGCCGTCCAGACGCGATCCGCACCGCGTCGACCCACTTCGTCAGCGGACGTCCGTTGAAAGGTCCTTATCCGGCCGGCCTGGAACTGGCGCAGTTCGGTATGGGCTGCTTCTGGGGCGTGGAGCGCATTTTCTGGAAGCTGCCGGGCGTCTGGGTAACCGCGGCCGGCTATGCGGGCGGGGTGACGCCGAACCCCACCTATGAAGAGGCGTGCAGCGGGAGAACCGGGCATACCGAGGCTGTCCTGCTGGTCTACGACCCCAAGGTCGTGAGCTACGAGGCGCTGTTGAAGACCTTCTGGGAAGGCCACAACCCGACCCAGGGCATGCGGCAGGGCAATGATGCGGGAACACAATATCGCTCGGCCATCTACACTTATGACGACGCGCAGGCAAAGGCGGCCGCTGCCTCCAAGACAGCCTATGAGGACGTGCTGAAAAGCAGGGGCTTTGGCGAAATCACCACCGAGGTCAAGCCGGCAGGTCCGTTCTACTTCGCTGAGGATTACCATCAGCAGTATCTCGCCAAGAACCCAGGCGGCTACTGCGGCATAGGCGGCACGGGGGTGACGTGCCCGATCGGGCTGTCGCAGAACGCTTAAGCCACTCTGCGCTCGCTAGCATAAGCTCTGGCGCGAGGCGCCAAGCTTGGCCATCATGTCGGCCGTATCCAAGGGCGGCGGAGCGTCTTCGTGCTCGATGCATATCTACGGCGGACGGTCGCCGTTGGTGACCTGACGGTCAAGGTAGGTCAGGGCCGGCCGCTCGCCTACGGTGATGGAACCGGAGCCGCCATCGCCATCAGGCTCACCGCTGGCGCGGCGGTGAAGATCGCGATGAGCCCCGACCTGAAGCTCGGCGAGTGCTTCATGGACGGTGAGTTGGTGTTCGAGCAGGGCGGGGTCTACGACCTGCTCGAACTGGTCGGACACAATCCGCGCTTCTGGATGAAACCCGATACGGCGATCCACCGCCTGCGCAACTCGGCGCTGCGTCAGCTGAGACAGATGAACAACCGGCACGCCGCTCGCCGCAACGTTGCGCACCACTACGACCTGTCCCACGAACTCTACAGCCGCTTTCTCGACGCCGACCTGCAGTACTCCTGCGCCTATTTCTCATCATCGCTGGAGACGCTGGAGGAGGCGCAGGCGGCCAAGAAGACCCACCTCGCCGCCAAGCTGCGCCTGCCTGCGACCGGCCGGCTGCTCGATATAGGCTGCGGATGGGGCGGACTGGGATTGACCCTGGCCGAGATGGCTCCCGGCATGCAGGTGCTGGGCGTCACCTTGAGCCAGGAACAGCGGGCTGTGGCGACGCGACGGGCCCAGGGGCTGGGCGTGTCCGACAGGGTCGATTTTCAGCTTTGCGATTATCGCGATCTGCACGGACCCTTCGACCGCATCGTATCGGTCGGCATGTTCGAGCACGTAGGCCGGCCGCATTTCCAGGAGTTCTTCGATACCGTGGCGCGCCTGCTGGCCGACGACGGGGCCATGGTGCTGCACGCCATAGGGCGCAGCACGCCGCCGGGCGTCACCCAGCCGTTCATCGACAAGTACATCTTTCCCGGAGGCTACATCCCGGCGTTGTCAGAGGTCATGCCGGCTATTGAAAAGGCCGGAATGTGGGTCACCGACGTTGAGATCCTACGCCTGCACTATGCCCAGACCTTGCGAGAATGGCGCCGCCGCTTCGAGGCCGCCCGCGCCGAGATCGCTGAAATCTACGACGAGCGATTCTGCCGCATGTGGGAGTTCTATCTCGTCGCCAGCGAAGCGGGCTTTCGCTGGTTCGGGATGATGAACTTTCAAATCCAGTTGACCAAAAAGCTCGACGCCTTGCCGATCACCCGCGGCTACATGCTCGCTGATGAGCACAGGCTGGCCAACGGCGCCGCCACGTTCGCCAACGACAGCCGGGCGATGGCGAGCTGACGGCTCCTTGGATCATGCCGGCGCCGCGCGGCTCAGCGCACCTCCAGGACGATCTTGCCTCGGGGATGACCGTCCTGAAGGTAGGCGTGCGCACTCGCCGCTTCCTCTAGGGGATAGGTCCTATCGACCATCACCTGCAACTGCGCCTCGTCGGCCATCTTCGCCACTATGCGCAACTGTTCGGCGTCGGGATGAGCGAAGTAGAGCAGGCCTTTGCGGCCGTGGGCGGCGGCCTGCGCTTCGACGGGCTCCTTGGACACCGTGGTGACCAGCCGGCCGTGCGGTTTCAATGCGCCCCAGGAGCGGGCGCGGGTGTCGCCGCCGATCAGGTCGAAGACGAGGTCGACATTGCCTGCCTCGTCCTCGAAACGTTGCGCCTTGTAGTCGATCACCTGATCGGCCCCCAGGCTCCGGATCCAGTCCAGGTTGGCGGCCGAGCCTGTGGCGATGACCTCGGCCCCATGCGCGTGGGCGAACTGCACGGCGAGATAACCGACGCCGCCCGACGCGCCATGGATCAGCACCCGCTCGCCGGCCCGGAGCGTCCCGTGGTCAAATAGCCCTGCCAGGCCGTCATCGCCGCCAGGGGCAGGGACCCGGCATCGATCACCGTCAAGGTCTCAGGCTTGGCGGCGAACTCGCCCACCTTCAGGATCACCTGCTCCGCATAGGCGCCGCGGTCCCAGCCCAGCATGGCGAACACAGGCTCACCAGGGACCACGTGGTTTACATTCGGACCGATTGCATCCACCACGCCGCAGAGGTCGCGGCCGAGCGTCACCGGCAGGGCTGAAACCGGCAGGCGGGCATAGCCGCCTTGGCGCATCTTGTAGTCCACAGGATTCAGGCTGGCGGCCCCGACCCTGACCCGAACCTCGCCGTGACCGGGCTCCGGCGTCTCCACCTCGTCGAGCTGGAGCACCTCGGGGCCGCCGAAACGGTGGATGCGCATCGCCTTCATCGGTACGATCTCCAGTCTTCCTGTGTTGAAGCAGATCGCCGGAACAGCGGTTCCTCTCTGCGAATGCGAGTGTGTCGCTCTAGCACTTGCACAATCGGCGCTTCAGGCGGATATTGAGAGGCATTCGCGAGTGGAGCCTCAGACGACCTTGTCCAAGCGCCTACAGACCTCTCAGGCTCAGGTGATTGTCGGGGGTCAGGCGGCGATGGGGGTCGTGCCTCTCGGGCGAGGGGCGCGCGGGATGAGCGGCGTCGTGACGTCCGTCGGTAACGCATCGGGATCGTGCGTCGGCCTGGAGCCTGAGGAATTGGAGCGGCGGCTTCTGGAGATCGGTTTCGTCGAAGGCGCACGCATCGAAATCCTGCATGAGGGCATGATCGGCGGTGATCCGATCGCGGTACGCATCGACGATGCTCGTGTTGCGCTTCGCCGGCGGGAGGCGGACTCGGTGATGGTGCGGGTGGAGGCGGGTCGGCTACGCCCGCGTTCGGCGCGCGCAGCCTAAGGCCTGGACGCATGAGCCTCGAGGCGGTCCTGGAGCCAGCGCCGCCCGATCTCGCAGACCTTCTGAACACCGAGGCGGCGCCCTCCCGCCCGTTGCCCATAGCGGTGGCCAGGCTAGCGCTTATCGGGGCTCCCAACTGCGGTAAGACCGCCCTTTTCAACGCCTTGACGGGCAGCCGCCAGAAGGTGGCGAACTACGCAGGCGTAACCGTCGAACGTAAGGAGGGTGCGGTCGCCGCACCCGATGGCTGGCGCGCCCGGGTGCTCGATCTTCCCGGCACCTACTCGCTTCGCGCCCGCAGTCCCGACGAGGTGGTGACCCGCGACGCGGTGCTCGGCCGGTTGGCGGGCGAGGCGCCTCCTGATGTGCTGGTCTGCATTGCAGACGCCACCAACCTCCGCGGCGCCCTGCGCCTGGTGCTGGAACTGAAGCAGGTCGGCCGGCCCATGCTGCTGGCGCTCAACATGTTCGACATCGCCGAGCGCCAGGGCTGGCGGATCGATCTGGAACGGCTGTCGCGTGAGCTGGACATCCCGGTGGTCACCACCGTGGCTACCCGCAAGCGTGGCCTGGATGCGCTGCTCGCCACGGCGCAGCGGCTGGCGCGCGGACCGGGTACGCTCTCCTCCGCTGTCAGCTGGCGCGAGCCGGGGCCTGCGGAACTGCGCACCGCTCACCGCGAGGCGGAGCGCCTCTACAAGGCCTGCATCGCTCAACCCGCGCGGCCCGACACCCTCACCGGCAAGCTGGACAGCGTACTGCTGCACCCGATCGCCGGGTCCGCCATCCTGCTTGGCCTGCTATTTTTGATGTTCCAGGCCGTGTTCACCTGGGCCCAGCCGGTGATGGACGCCATCAAGGACGGCTTCGACGCACTCGGCGTCTTCGTCGGCCAGACCTTTCCACCGGGCGTGCTGCGCAGCCTGATCTCGGAGGGTGTGATCTCTGGCGTCGGAAGCGTGCTGGTCTTCCTGCCCCAGATCCTGATCCTCTTCTTCTTCATCATCGTGCTGGAGGATCTGGGCTACATGGCCCGGGCTGCCTTTTTGATGGACCGGGTGATGGGGGGCGCGGGGCTGCACGGCCGGGCGTTCATCCCGCTGCTATCCAGTTTCGCCTGCGCCATTCCCGGCATCATGGGAACAAGGGTCATCGACAATCGGCGCGACCGGCTGACCACCATCCTGGTGGCGCCCCTGATGACCTGCTCGGCGCGCATTCCGGTCTATACGCTGATCATCTCGGCCTTCATCCCCCACCGCACGGTTTGGGGCTTCGCCAGCTTGCAAGGCCTGGTCATGTTCGCCCTGTATGGCGCCGGTATCGTCAGCGCGCTTACCGTCGGTTTCGTGATCCGCAAGCTGTTTTGGCGGGGTGCGGCGGAGCCGTTCCTGATGGAGCTGCCGGCTTACAAGCTGCCTGACCCGAAGAACGTGCTGCTTGGCGTCTGGACCCGGTGCAAGGTGTTCCTTCGTCGGGCCGGCACGGTGATCTTGGCCATGATGGTGCTGATCTGGTTCCTCAGCTCCACTCCGTCGGCGCCGCCGGGCGCAGTCGGTCCTGCGATCAACTACAGCTTCGCCGGGCTGCTCGGCCACGCGATGCAGCCGCTACTGGCGCCGATCGGCTTCACCTGGGAGATGGCGGTGGCCCTGGTGCCGGCCATGGCGGCGCGGGAGGTGGCGGTGGCGGCGCTCGGCACCGTCTACGCCGTACAGGCCGACGACAAGAATCTGGGCCCGCTCACAGGCATGTTGCACGCCCACTGGTCCATGGCCTCGGCGCTCGCCATGCTCGCGTGGTTCGTCTTTGCGCCGCAATGCGCCTCGACACTCGGCGTGGTGAAGCGGGAGACCAATTCCTGGAGGTGGCCGACCGTCATGTTCGTCTACATGACGGCGCTGGCCTACGCCGCGGCCTTCCTGACCTACCACATCGCCCGCGCTGCCGGCGCCTGAGCCGTGCTGCAGGCGCTCATCGCCTACGGGCTTGTTGCCGGAGCTACGGCGTGGATCGCTTGGTCCATGTTCGTGCCGAGCAAGGTGAGGGCGCGGTTGCGGGGGCGGGTAAAACTAAGGCGCTGACAAGCCGAAGCGCTGGGCAGGACCTCGCTGAAGCCCCGGAGAACGCCTATTGTCACGGCGATGACCGCAACCGATTCCGCACCGGCCGAGGCCGGTAACGCCCCGGCCTACTCCGTTTCAGAGCTCGCCTTCGCCCTCAAGCGGACGCTTGAGGACGCCTACGGCTTCGTGCGGCTGCGCGGGGAGATATCCAAGGTCACGCGCCACGGGTCGGGTCACGTCTATCTGACTCTGAAAGACGACAAGGCCTGTATCGACGCAGTGGTCTGGAAGGCGACGGTGCGCGGCCTGAAGGCCCAGCCGGAGCAGGGGCTGGAGGTGATCGCCACAGGGCGGATCACCACCTACCCGGCGCGCTCGTCCTACCAGCTGGTCATTGAAAGCCTGGAACCGGCGGGTGTGGGCGCCCTGCTCGCGCAACTGGAGCGGCTGAAGGCGCGGCTTCGCGCGGAGGGCCTATTCGAGGCGACGCGCAAGCGGCCGCTCCCGACCCATCCCACGGTGATCGGCGTGGTCACCAGTCCCACGGGCGCGGTGATCCGCGATATCTTGCACCGCATCACCGACCGCTGGCCCTGCCACGTGCTTGTCTGGCCGGTGATGGTCCAGGGCGAGCAAGCATCCGCCCAGGTCGCCGCCGCCATCGCCGGCTTCAACGACCTGGGCGACGGCGGCACGATCGCCCGGCCTGACATCCTCATCGTCGCCCGAGGCGGCGGTTCCATCGAGGACCTGTGGCCGTTCAACGACGAGGCGCTGGCGCGGGCGGCGGCGGCCAGCCGCATCCCATTGATCTCGGCGGTGGGCCACGAGACCGACACCACTCTGATCGACTTCGTCTCAGACCGCCGCGCGCCCACACCCACCGCCGCGGCCGAGATCGCCACGCCCGTTCTGGCGGAGTTGCGCGCGCTGGTGCTGGACTACGGCCGGCGGACCTACCGTTGCACCCACCATGGGTTGGACACCCGGCGCACGCGACTTTCGGCGGCGGCGCGGGGGCTGCCGCGGCCAGCCGATCTGCTGGCGCTCGCCAGCCAGCGCTTC
>CAXTRP010000145.1:0-7369 GCA_964246615.1 uncultured Caulobacteraceae bacterium
GCACCGCCGCGCCGGCCCCGGCCGACAGGTTCACCGCCGAGGCCTGCAGCAGGCCCGGATTGGCTGCGATGTCGCTGCGTACGCTGTAGCCGTTGGCCGCAGCGGCCCGGACCGCGTCGCCGATGCCGAACAGCTGGCTGAGCGAGGTTCCCGTCGCCGTGTTGGCGGTCTGGTCGCTCTTCACCGACAGGCTGACGCCCGAGCCGCCCGTCGGCGTGAAGGCGAGCTCGCCCTTCGCATCGAGCTGGAAGGCGCCGTAGAGGCCGACGCCGCTGGCCGGACTGTTCAGCGCATTGACCAGATCGCCCAGGGTCGAGCCCGTGGGCGTCTGCACCGTCACGTCCTTCAGGGTGGACCCGTCGGCGCCGGTGAGGCGGAAGCTGATCGACTGGCCCGCGGAAAAGCCGCTGGCGCTGGCCGCCGTCAGCCCCGTGTCGTAGTTCGAAGGGCCGCTCGACGACACCAGGTCGTTCAGGCCGAAGAAGCTTGAGAAGCCCTGCCCCGCCTTGCTGCTGGGCGCAATCGCGTCGTCGGCGACGACGACGCCGTTGCTGGCGGATGCAGCGCGGATGGACAGGGCGCCGTTGGCGAAGCTGGCCGTCGCCGTTCCCCCTAAGGCGCCGTTCAGGGTCGAGAGGAAGGTGGCGGGGGTGAAGCTCACAGCCGCGCCGCCTTGAGGAGTGATCGTGCCGGCCGAGAAATCTATGGCCACGCTCGACTGCAGCGCGCCCGCGCCGTTCACCACGCCCACCGTCGTCTTGCCGGTGAAGCCTGCAACATCGGTGGCCAGGTCCAGGCCAGTGTTCCGCCCGGTCAGGGTGTTGGGCGCCGGGACGCTGGAGTAGCTGTTGGACACATGGTTCAGCGTCGTCACCGCCTGGCTGGTCAGGTTGGCGAGCTGGCTGGTGATCGACGGCAGTTCGGTGTTGCGCAGGGCCGTCAGCCCCGCCAGCTCGCCGCTGGTGAGCCGCGCGCCCAGCGTCTGGGCCGCGCCGCCCACCGGGGTGACGCTGATCTGACCCTTGGGGCCGGTGGAGTCGTAGCTCAGGGTGGCCGAGCCCTGGTCGTTGGCCAGCACCGAGCCGTCCGACGCCTTCACCGTCAGCCCGCCCGTGACCGTTGCGGCGGTGGTGACGTTGATCAGGCCCGACAGCTGGCCCACCAGGGCGCTCTGCTGGTTCTGGGCGCCGGTGGCGTCGGCGCCGGAGACGGTGGCCTGGGAGATGGTGCTGTTCAGCTTGCTGATCTGGGACAGCAGGCTGTTCACCTTGCCCACGTCGGTTGCGATCTGGCTGTCCGCCTGGCCGCTGAGCTGGCCGAGGCTGGCGCTGATCGACTGACCCTGGCTGAGGAACTGGCTCACCTGGCTGACCGCCGCAGCCTGGGCAGTGGACGAGGGGTTGGCTGAAAGCGTCGAGAAGGCGGAGAACACGCTGTCGAGCTGGCCGAAGAAGGAGCTGGTGCTGGACGGATCGCCAAACAGGCTCTGCGCCTGGTCGAGGTAGGACGAGGTGACCGCCGCGGAGCCGGTGTCGGCGGTGGCCTTCTGGTTGGCGGTCTCAAGGAACTGGTTGGTGGTGCGGGCGATGTCCTCGACGCTGACGCCGATCCCCTGACCGCCCACGGCGAGCGCGCCCTGGTTGACCACCTCGCGTACATAGCCAGCGGTGTTCACGTTGGAGATGTTGTTGGAGACGGTGTTCAGGCCCGTCTGCGCCGCCTCCAGCCCGCTGGAGGCGATGTTCAGGATGCTGGAGAGCGACAGGCTCATATGGCGGCCCCAAGCCCGGCAGGCTTTGCCGGTCGGCGGGGTGCAGCAGGGCTAGGTCCGCCTACACGCTTGCCGTTCGAGGTCCACGCAACGTCGCCGCGAGCCGTGGATTTGCTCATACGTGACAGGGGTTTACGCACGGTTGCGGCCTCTTCCGCCTCAGCCGCTCCGGCCATGGCGCAATCGGGCGGACGCAAGTTTTGTGCAGATCGCGGCTGTGGCGCCCGCCGCCGCTCTCCGCCCTAAGGGTATCGAGGGATGATCTCCTTCGGCCTGCGCTCCAGCTGGCCTGAACGCTAGGCCAGATCCTCCGCCAGGATGGCCATTTCGAACATGAACGAGCCGTCCTCGTCCTCGTCCTGAAAGACGACGCCTACGAATTCCTCGCCCACATAGGCCTCGCAGCTGTCCTTCTGCTTGGGACGCGGACGCAACGAGATCGTGGTGTTGGCGAAGGTGCGCTTCAGGTGCGCTTCGACGCGCTTGAGGTCCTTGTCGTTCATGGGCGGGCTGCTCCTGAGGGTTCGGAGGCGGGTCCTAGGCCCGATCGGCGGACGAAGGAAGCCCGTCCGATCGTCGCTTCGACGAGGCTCGCTCAGATCACGTAGTCGTAGACCATCTCCGCAAGCGTATGGTCCATGGTGCGCGCCGGCTCCTTGCAGCTCGGGCAGTTCACCAGGCGGGCGGGCACGCCGGCTGCGGTGCAGTGGGCCGGCACGGGCCGCAGCACCACCGAGCCCGAGGCGATCTTGGCGTAGTCGCCCACCTCGATGTTGCCGAGCACCTTGGCGCCCGCGCCGATCAGCACCCCCTTACCGATCTTGGGATGACGATCGCCGCGCTGCGCGCCGGTGCCGCCGAGCGTCACCCCGTGAAGCAAGCTGACGTCGTCGCCCACGCTGGCCGTCTCACCGATGACGATACCGGTGCCGTGGTCGATGAACACGCCGGAGCCGACCCACGCAGCGGGGTGGATGTCGAGCTGGTACAGCTCCGACACCTTGCTCTGCAGATGATAGGCCAGGGTCTCGCGACCCTGGTTCCAGAGCCTGTGGGCGATGCGATGGGTCTGCAGCGCCTGGAAGCCCTTGAAGAACAGGAACGGCTGCAGATAGCCCTTGCAGGCCGCATCCCTCTCGAACACGGCCAGGAGGTCCGCGTGCGCCGAGGCCATCAGGCTCGCATCGGCGGTGTAAGCCTCCTCGCAGATCTCGCGCAGGCTCATGGCCCGCAGCTCCTGATCGCCGAGCTTGCGGGCGATCTGGTAGGCGAGCGCGCCGGCGATGTCGGCGTGCGACAGGATCACCGCGTGCAGCATCGACGCCAGCTGCGGCTCGGTCGACGCCACATGCTCCGCCTCGTTGCGCAAGGCGGCCCAGACCGGCGGGGCCTCCTGCGGCAGGACGACTTCGAGATGCTGGGCCATGAGCGAAACCCTTCAGCGGCCGAGCAGAAGCGCCGCGAGAGCGGGGTCCAGCTCGTGTTCAATCGCCATATGGTGCAGCCTTAGCAGTCCCGCCACGGTGAGCGAGTCCCGAATGGCGCCTCCCACCGCCGCCCGCAGCGCCTCGCGGAACGGGACACGGGCGAGGGTCAGCGCCTCTGTGGCGTCGCGCGCAACGTCTGCAGCTTGAAGCCCGGTGGCGAGGTAGACGTAGGCGGTCTCGTCGCTGGAGGCGTTCGAGAGCTGCATGGTCAGGATCAGGCGGAGATGGGCGGCGGTCAGGCCGGCCTCCTCGCGCAGCTCGCGCCGAGCCCCATCCATCGGCGGCTCGGATGAGGGCGCGCCGCCTTCGGGCAGCTCCCAGCTGTAGGCTCCGAATGGAAAGCGCCACTGGCCGACGAGGGTCACGGTCCCGTCCTCGTGCAGCGGGATCACGCCGGTGGCGGCGTTCTTGTAGCGCAGGGCGTAGTAGGCGGCGGCCGCACCCGTAGGCGCCACACCGGCGTAGACGTCGGCGGCGAACCAGGGATTGTCGTGGACACAGACGCCGGCCTCCGCACGCCAGGGGTGGCCATGCGGCTGCAGCCAGGTGGGGACGGCGTCATCCTTGGGCATGTCGCAGGGTCCGTTCAAAGGCGCGGTGTTGCGCCCGCGGCGGCTATAGCGGATAGCGGTTTCGAAGCCCCAGCGCCCGTTAGCCGAAGACGCCATCCATGCCGCTCGACACCTATCCCCCGACCGACGGCTCCGTGACGCCAGCGCCAGAGTTCGGCGCACCCTGCCCTGTCCGGGCTTCACCGCAGACCCTCACGCTGATGGCCGGCCGCCGCTCGGCTTCCGCCCAGACCCTGCGGGCGCCAGGGCCGAGCGCGGCCGAGCTGGACGATCTGCTGCGCCTGGCGGCTCGGGTCCCCGATCATGGCAAAATGACGCCCTGGCGCTTCATCGTCATGGAGGGCGATGCCAAAGCAGCGCTGGTGGACAAGCTACGGGTGCTGGCGAAGTCGCAGGACAACCCCGTGAAGGCCGCGGCCGCGCTCGGCAAGATGTCGGCCCCGCCGGTCGCGGTGATGGTGGTGTCGAGCCCCCGGGCGGGCGGCCAGCCGGTATGGGAACAGCAGATGTCGGCCGGGGCGGTCTGCATGAACCTGCTGCTGGCGGCCGAAGCCATGGGCTACGGCGCCAACTGGATCACCGACTGGTACGCCTACGATCCTGCGGGAGCGGCCCTGATGGGCCTGCAGGACAACGAGCAGGTGGCCGGCGTGATCTATCTCGGCACGCCCAGCGAGGACGCGCTGGAGCGCATACGGCCGGACATGGCGGCGCTGGTGCGGCGGCTGTAGGGAGGAGTTCCAGGCCTGAAGGACGGCGCTGATCTTACGGCCTTACGCCGCCGCCCGAATGGCGAGCATCCCTTCCAGCCGCTGACGGATCAGCGCCTCGGCGTCGGCCATGATGCGGTCGATCAGGTCCTTGACGGTGGGAATGTCGTGGATCAGCCCCGCCACCATGCCGCAGGACCAGGCGCCGGCGTCCATGTCGCCCTCGCGCATGATGCGGGGATAGACGCCGGCCACCTCCTCCACCAGATCGGCGAACTGCAATGCCGGGCCAAGCTCCCGCTCCTTCTCCAGCAGGCGCTCGACTGCGGCGTTGTTCAGCACGCGCTCGGTGTTGCGAAGCGGGCGCATGACCAGGCGGGTGTCCAGCTCGGACGCCGCCACGATGGCGTCCTTCACGCGCTGGTGCACCGGCGCCTCGACCGTGGCGATGAAACGGGTGCCCATGTTCATGCCGTCGGCGCCCATGGCCAGGGCCGCCACCAGGGAGCGGGCGTCGGCCATGCCGCCGGACGCCACAAACGGGATCGTCAGCGTCTCCGCGGCCCGGGGCAGCAGGATCATGTTGGGCACGTCGTCCTCGCCGGGATGGCCCCCGCACTCGAACCCGTCCACGCTCACCGCGTCGCAGCCGATGGACTCCGCCTTCAGGGCGTGACGGACCGCGGTGCACTTGTGGATGACCTTGACGCCCGCCGCCTTGAAGGCCGGCATCACCTTCGCCGGGTTGTTGCCGGCGGTCTCGACGATCTTCACCCCGCCCTCAACGATCGCCTGGACATAGCCGGGGTAGTCCGGCGTCGTCACCGCGGGCAGGAAGGTCAGGTTCACTCCAAACGGCTTGTCGGTCATCTCCCGGCAGCGCGCGATCTCCTTGGCGAGGTTTTCGGGCGTGCGCTGCGTCAGGCCGGTGATCAGCCCGAGGCCGCCGGCGTTGGATACCGCCGCCGCCAACTCCGCGAACCCAACGTAGTGCATGCCCCCCTGGATGATCGGGTGCTCGATGCCGAACATTTCGGTGATGCGGGTTCTCATCGGCAGGGCCCTCCAGCGGCGGGCGTTCGTCGCCGCCGTCTCGTTCCATTCCCCTTAGCCTTACACCCAGGCTTGCGCGATGGTGTTGGCCGAAGGCGTCAGGGATCGGGAATGCTCCATGAGGCGCTGAGATTCCGTTTGGTAAGGGCGAGCGCGTGCTAGCGTCCCACCCTCTGTCCAAAGGACCCCTGAGGAGCATGGAGCGATGCCGGACGGCCTGACGGACCTCACCCCGACTGGCCGGGCCTAGGCGTGCTCGAGGTCGTCCGCCTGACCCTGACGCTCGCTGCGGTGACCACCGTCCTGCTGCTCGCGCTGGCCACGCCTCTGGCCTGGTGGCTGGCGCGCAGCCGCTCCTTGTGGAAGGAGGCGGTGGCCGCGCTGACCAGCCTGCCGCTGGTGCTGCCGCCGACGGTGCTGGGCTTCTACCTGCTGGTGGCGCTGGGCCCGGCGAGCCCGCTGATGGCGCCCCTGCACCTGATCGGCGTGCGCACCCTGGCCTTCAGCTTCACGGGCCTGGTGATCGGGTCGGTGTTCTATTCCCTGCCGTTCGCGGTGCAGCCGCTGCGCACCGCCTTCGAGGCCATCGGGTCCGAGCCGCTGGAGGCCGCAGCGACGCTGCGCGCCTCGCCCTGGGACGTCTTCTTCAGCGTCGTGGCGCCTCAGGCCCGGCGGGGCTTCCTGTCCGCGGCGGTGCTGGTCTTCGCCCACACCATGGGGGAGTTCGGGGTGGTGCTGATGATCGGCGGCGGCATCCCGGGGAAAACGGAAGTGGTCTCGATCCGCATCTTCCAGCTGGTGGAGGCGATCCAGTACGGCGAGGCCAACAGGCTGGCCGCGGGCCTGACCGGTTTCGCCTTCCTGGCGCTCCTGGCGCTCTATCTGATCGATCGCCGGTTCTCCAGGTTCCGGGCGTGAGCGCGGCCGGCCCGCTGAAGGCGCGCCTCGCCGGACGGCTGGGTGGGTTCGCCCTGGACGTGGCGCTGGAGGTTCCGGCGCAAGGCGTCACCGCGCTGGTCGGCCCGTCAGCCTCCGGCAAGTCCACCCTGCTGCGGGCCCTGGCCGGCCTGGAGCGGCTTGGCGGCGATGTGCGGGTCGGCGTGGCGGTCTGGCAGGACGCTGCGCGCTTCACGCCGCCGCACCGGCGGGCCGTCGGCTTCGTGTTCCAGCGGGCGGCGTTGCTGGGGCACCTGTCGGTGCGGCGCAACCTCGACTACGGCCGGCGCCGCGCCGGGCTGGCGCCGGCGGAGACCGCGCGGATAGCGCAGCTGATGCGCCTCGAACCGCTGCTCGAGCGCATGCCGGATCGGCTTTCGGGCGGGGAACGCCAGCGGGTGGCGGTGGCGCGCGCCCTGCTCGCCGCACCGCGGCTGCTGCTGCTGGACGAGCCGCTGACCGGTCTGGACGAGGATGCGAAAGCCGAGCTGCTGCCGGCCTTGCAGCGCGCCTTCGCCGATCTCTGCATCCCGATCCTCTACGTCAGCCACGACCGGGCGGAGGTGGCGCGCCTGGCTACACGGACGCTGCACCTCCAGGCCGGCCGGATCATGCCTGCGGAACACGTCACGTCGGCAGGGGCGTCCCTCGCCGGGCGGAGCGCAGACGAGATCGCCGCCCTCGCCCGCGCCGCCCTGCGCGCCGGCCTGGACCCGGAACCGCAGCCCCATCCGCCCGCGATGTGACAAGCGCACGCGCCAAAAGGCGTGCGACGCGATCGGGCTTGACTACGAAGTCGAGGCGCGGCGCTCTTCGTGCGTGAGCGACTTCGCCATCAGA
>CAXTRP010000146.1:0-5970 GCA_964246615.1 uncultured Caulobacteraceae bacterium
AGCGCATCGCCATCACCGTTTCAGAGCGTCTCCCGACTCGCCCGCTGCGGAGACGGTGAGCGCGTCCGGCGGCGTCCAGAGCGCAGACGACCGTGCGCCAGGGCTCATCAGACGGGCGGCCCAGGCCAGCGCCGCGCCGCGACCCAGCAGGGCGAGCTTGCCCCAGGCCGGGATCGACACGCGCCGGTCCCAGGCCGTAGGGCCGCGCTTGCGAACGGTCCGGCCGATGGCGCGATAGATGCCCCTGGCGCTGGCGATCGCCCAGGCCGAACGAATGGGCAGGTAGGGAAGGCCGTCCCGGGCGCTGCGATAATAGGCGTCGGCCACGTCCAGCAGGCGCTGCGCCACGCCGGCCACCGCCTGGCGATGGACGGGGTCGGCGACGGCGTGCGGCGCGGGGGGGACCCCGGCCTCGGCCAGCCAGTCGGCGGGCAGATAGAGCCGCCCGTTACGAGCGTCCTCCACCACGTCCCGGGCGATGTTGGTGAGCTGGAACGCCACGCCGAGATCGCAGGCGCGCTGCAGCGTCGGACGCTGCTTCACCCCCATGACCTCAGCCATCATGACGCCGACCACGCCTGCCACGTGGAAGGCGTAGCTCAAGGTGTCGTCCAGCGTCCGGTAGCGCCGATCCTCGACGTCCATGGCGAAACCGTCCAGGTGCGCGAGAGGCTGGGCCGGCGGGATGGCGTGGGCGCGGGCGACCTCACGCAAGGCCTGGAACTGCGGCGGGCAAGGCTCGTCGGTCTCAAGCGCCAGCCGCGTCAGCCGCCGCAGCTCCGCCAGCCGGTCAGGGGCGCCGTCCGCATCCACCCGCATGTCGTGGCCGAGCACCTGGCCGTCCACCACGTCGTCGCAGTAGCGGCACCAGGCGTAGAGCCGCCACGCCGCCTCCCGCTCCCGCCGCCCGAACAGGATCGAGGCGAGCGCAAAGCTCTTGGAGCCCGCCTTGATGGTCTGGTGGGCGGATGCGGTGAGGGCGTCGCTCACGGGGCGCCCCTCCCGTCTCTCCCCCTGCAAAGCGGGGGGAGGGCGCCGCGCGAAGCGGGGTGAGGGGCGCCGCGACGCCGCCTGCCTCGCGGATGGGTCGGTCGTGATCGCGGCGACGCCCCCGCCATCACGACGCTGCGCGTCGCGCCACCTCCGCCGCTTCGCAGGGGAGGAGAAGAGGCTTGCGCAATCAACGCGGCGGCCGCGCCACGTCCGCCAGGATCACCCCGGCGGTGGCCTTGGCCGAGCCGACGACGCCCGGTACGCCTGCCCCCGGATGGGTGCCGGCCCCCACGATGTAGAGGTTCTTGATCACGTCGTCGCGGTTGTGGGCGCGGAACCAGGCGCTCTGGGTCAGGATCGGCTCCAGCGAAAAGGCGGAGCCCAGATGGGCGTTCAGCTCGTCGCGGAAATCGAAGGGACTGAACACCCGCTGGGTGACGAGGTTCTCCCGCAGGCCCGGCAGCAGGCGCGCCTCCAGGGCGTCCAGGATGCGATTGGCGTAGGGGCCGGCCTCCGTCTCCCAGTCGATGTCCTGCTTCAGGTTCGGCACCGGCGCCAGCACGTAGAAGCCGGTGCAGCCCTCCGGCGCCAGGTCCGGGTCGGTGACGGTGGGCGCGTGCAGATAGAGGGAGAAGTCGGCCCGCAGGGGCTCCGCCCCGCAGATGGCGGAGACCAGCTCGCGGTAGCTCTCGCCGAACAGGATGGTGTGGTGGCGCAGGCCCGGATAGGTCTTCTTCACCCCGAAGTAGATGACGAACAGGCTCATGCTGTGGCGCTTGGCCTTCAGGCTGGTCGCTTCGGTGCGGCCCCGGGCGTGGTGGCGGAGCAAGCGGCCATAGGTGTGCACGATGTCGGCGTTGGAGGCGACGAGGTCGGCCTCCAGCACCTCTCCGTCCGCCAGCCGAACGCCGGTGGCGCGAAGGCCCCGCGTCGTGATCTCGTCCACGGGGCTGGAGAGGCGCACCTGGCCGCCGAGGTCGGTGAACAGCTTCGCCAGCCCCGCCACCAGCGCGCCGGTGCCGCCCTTGGGGAACCACACCCCCCACTTGCGCTCAAGCGCGTGGATCAGGGCGTAGATGGAGGAGACCGCGAAAGGGCTGCCGCCGACCAGCAGGGTGTGGAAGCTGAAGGCCTGGCGCAGGTGCTCGTCTTCGATGAAGCCGGCCACGGTGTCGTAGACGCTCCGCCACGCCTGCATCTGGGCGAGCTTGGGCGCGGCCATCAGCATGGACTTGAAGTCCAGAAACGGCACGTGGCCGAGCTTGAGATAGCCCTCCTCGAACGCCGCCTTGGAATAGGCGAAGAAGCGCTGGTAGCCGGCCACGTCGGCCGGGTTGAAGGTTGTGATCTGGGCGTCCAGCGCCGTCTGGTCGTTGACGTAGTCGAACTGGCGGCCATCCTCCCACATCAGCCGGTAGAAGGGCTCTACGGGAAGCAGGGTGACGTAGTCCGACAGCTGGCGGCCGGAGAGCGCGAACAACTCCTCCAGCGCCGAAGGGTCGGTGATGACGGTGGGGCCGGCGTCGAAGGTGAACCCGTCCTGCTCGTAGACGTAGGCCCGACCGCCGAGCTTGTCGCGGCCTTCGAGCAGGGTGGTGGCGATGCCCGCGGACTGCAGCCGCACAGCCAGCGCCAAACCGCCAAAGCCCGCGCCGATCACCACGGCCCGCTTCTGGCGGCGTCCGGAGTCCCGAACGGGAGCGGCGGCGCCGTCCATCAGTCGAATGTCGCCTGCGTCGTCCATGGTCTAGCTTTCACAAAGCCGAGCGCCGAGCGAGCGCCCCTTCGGGCAGCGCCCTCAACGCGCGTCTTATGCCAATCGGCGGCGCGCCTGAAAGGATGCGGACGCGATCCTTGAGCGTGAGCCGACCCGCGTAGAAGCGCTCGATCAGCGGCTGCGGCAAGCGGTAGAAGCGCTCCAGCACCTTGTAGCGCTGAGGCGGGTCGGCGGCGAGGAACATCATGCGGTTCAGCGCGCGCAAGAAGCTTCCCTCGCGCCAGCGCCGTCGCACCCGCGCCCGGACGAGCTCGCCGATCGCGGCGCTGGTCAACGACGGGAGCGCGGCGATGTCGTCGGCCAGCAGGGCGGCCTCCGGCAGCGAGTAGCCGGTCACCGGGTGGAACAGGGGCGCGCGCAACCCGACCTCCGGCCAGTCCGATGCGCCTTCCGCCAGATAGGCGTCGATATCGCCGCCCAGGGCTATGGGAAGCACGCCGCGCTCGCGCGCCAGCACGCGCGCCACACGCCAGCCGCGTCCGGCCGCATAGGCGTCCACCCTCGCCTCCAGCACGGCGACGTCCAGGGTGGAAAAGGCGCTGTAATAGGTGTCCTCCACCAACAGGCGATCGGGGCCGAAGGGCAGCAGGTAGACGAAGCGGAAGCCGTCCAGCTGCTCGACGGTGGCGTCCATGATCACCGGCCGGGTCAGGCCGTGCGGCTGCTCCAGTTGCAGCTCCAACCCCACGAACTTCTGCCAGACCAGCGACAGGCTCGGGCTCGGTCTCGCGCCTCGCCCGTCGATCACCAGCGGGGCCTGCCAGCGCGTCCCATCGGCCAGTTGCACCGTCTGCGCCGCCAGCGTCTGCACGGCGGCGCCGAGCCGCAGGTCGTCGCCCAGGGCGTCCCGCACCGCGCGCTGCAGGCCCACGCCGGTCAGGGAGGCGTACGAGGTGGTGAGCGCCCGGGCGTGCTCGGGAAAGGCCATGTCGTAGCCCCGCCAGCGATGGGTGGCGAGCGGCTCGAGCCAGCGCCCGATGGCGGGCGCCACGTCGGTGGCGAAGAACGACCAGGTGTGCGGGTCCGCGGCCTCAGGGTCGCGCCCGTCGAAGGCCATGACACGAAGCTCCGGCCGCGCCGCCTTCAAACGCAGGGCGATCAGGCTGTTGGCCAGCCCCGCGCCCACCAGCAGCACGTCCGCCGCCTGGGTCGCCCCCCCCATACCGGAAGCCGGCGCTCTGGACAGGGGCGGGACCATGCCGTCTTGTTCCACTCCCCGGGCGCGGGGTCCAGCGCGCCGGGTGCGGGGTCTCAGCTTGGCGCGACGTGACATAACCGACGCGGTGGACTTCGCCCACCTGGAGACCTACGCGGCCGGCGACACGATCCTGGTGGAGGAGGTGCTGGGCCTGTTCCGCGAGCAGGTGGCGCTCTGGCTTCCCCTGCTCGACCCGGTCGGCGGGGCGCAGGGGTGGCGTGATGCGGCGCATGCGCTGAAGGGCTCGGCGCTGGGCGTAGGCGCCTTCGCCCTGGCCGAAGCCTGCAGCGCGGCCGAGGCCGAGGCGCGGGACGATCTGGGACTGCGCGCCACCCAGCTTCAGCGCATCCGCACCGCCGTGGACGCCGCGTTGCTCGACATAGCGGCCTACCTCCACGAGCAGGCGCTGCAAGGCTTGAAGACACCGCAGGGCGAGTTGAGCGACCGGGCCCATCAGCGCTAAACGCCCAGATGGCGCTCGATCAGCCCCCCTTTCCTCACGGCGCCTGCATCCTGCAGGTCGCACCGGCGCTCGACGCTGGCGGCGTGGAGCAGACGACGCTCGACATGGCGGAAGCCGTCACGCGGGCCGGCGGCGTCGCCCTGGTGGCGTCTGCAGGCGGGCGGCTGGAGGATGAGCTGGCCCGGCGCGGCGGCGAACTGGTGCGCATGCCGCTGGACCGGAAGGCGCCCGACACCCTGCTCGCCAACGCACTGCGGCTCGAAAGGCTGATCCGGACGCGCGGCGTGGACCTGGTCCACGCCCGCTCGCGGGCTCCGGCCTGGTCTGCGCTGATGGCGGCGCGACGCACGGGCGCGCCGTTCGTGACCACCTACCACGGCGTCTACAACGCCCGCTCGGGGCTGAAGCGGGCGTACAACCGGGTGATGGCGCGAGGCGACGTGGTCATCGCCAACTCCGGCTTCACCCGCGACCACCTGCTGGCGGAACACCGCGGGATCGATCCGGCGCGGGTCGTCGCGATCCCGCGCGGCGTGGACCTGGCGCGCTTCGATCCGGGGCGGGTGGCGGCCGAGCGGGTGACGGCCGTGCGCGCCAGCTGGGGCCTCGTGCCCGACGACCGCCGGCCGATCGCCCTGCTCGCGGCCCGCCTGACGGCCTGGAAGGGACAGGGGCTGATGATCCAGGCGCTCGCCCGGCTGGCGGCGCAGGGGCGGGCGGAGCTGGTGCTCGTGCTCGCCGGCGACGACCAGGGCCGCACCGCCTACAGCGACGGCCTGCGCGCGCAAGCGGCGGCGGCCGGGCTGCTCGACCGGGTGCGTACCGTCGGCCACTGCGCCGACATGCCTGCAGCCTACCTCGCCGCCGACTTCGCCTGCGCCCCCTCGCTCGATCCCGAGGCCTTTGGTCGGACCGCCGTGGAGCCCCAGGCGCTGGGTCGCCCGGTGCTCGCAGCCGATCATGGCGCTGTGCGCGAGACGGTGGTGGACGGGGTCACGGGATGGCGGGTCGCGCCGGGTGACGTGGACGCGTGGGCGGCGGCGCTCGCCCGGATGCTCGACACGCCGCCCGCCGCCCGCCTCGCCATGGGGGCCGCCGGCCGCGCCCGGGTCGCGTCGCTCTATTCGCTTGAGGCGATGACGGCCGCGACGCTCGACGTCTATGCGGGGCTGCTGGCGGAGCGTCGACGGTGACCGCGGCGCCTGAACGCATCCTGGTGATCAAGCTCGCCGCGCTCGGCGACGTGGTGCAGGCGTTTCCGCCCTTCGCCCACATCCGCGCCGCCCACCCGCGGGCGCACGTCACGCTGCTGACCACCCCGCCCTACGCCAGCCTCGCGGCCGCCTCGCCCTATTTCGACGCCATCGAGACCGACGGCCGGCCCAAGCGGCTCCGGAACACGCTGGCCATGCTGCGTCGCCTGCGCCGAGCGCGCTACCACCGGGTCTACGACCTTCAGACCTCCACCCGCTCGTCGGCCTATTCCCTGGCCCTGCGACCCGGCGGGCCGCAGTGGTCGGGGATCGCGCCCTTCTGCTC
>CAXTRP010000146.1:5980-7303 GCA_964246615.1 uncultured Caulobacteraceae bacterium
TGGAGCGCCAGGCCGAGCAGCTGCGCGACGCCGGCATCTGGCCCGATGCGCCGACGGAGCGTGGCCGGGCCGGCGCGCCCGACCTGTCCTTCATGCTGCAGGACCCCGCGCCCGAGCGCCGGCCCGAGCACTTTGGCCTCGCCGCGCCTTACGTCCTGCTGGCGCCGGGGGCCTCCGCCACGCGCCCCGGCAAGCGGTGGCCGGCGGAGCGTTACGGCCGCTTGGCCTGCGCACTGGGGGCGCGGGGACTGGCGGTCGGCGTCATCGGCGGCCCGGCGGAGAGCGCGCTCGCCCGCACGATCCTGGCCACAGCGCCCCAAACCCTCGATCTCACCGGCCGCACCGACTACGCCCAGATCGCAGGCCTCGGCGCGCGGGCGGCGATGGCGATCGGCAACGACACCGGGCCGACCCACCTGATCGCCGCGGCCGGAGCGCCGACAGTGGTGCTGTTCTCCGCCGAGTCCGACCCGGCCCTGTGCGCGCCCCGCGGGCGGCGGGTGGACGTTCTTCAGGCCGAGCGTCTGGCCGACCTGGATGTCGAAACCGTGCTGGCTGCGGCCCTTAAGATGCTTGGCCCATGAGCGTCGCGCCTTGATCCGGCGAGGGCTTTGGACCATATTTCCGCATTGCGTGGGAGCACTGCGCAACAGTCCCGACAATTGCATTCTAGATCAACGGTCAAGGAGACCAAGCCTATTCGCCGCCCCATGCAAGCCGCCCCGGTCCGCAACGACGGACCCCGCATCAACGAGGACATTCGTGTCCCGAAGGTGCTCCTGATCGACCAGAACGGTGAGAAGCAGGGCATCATGCCCACGCCGTCGGCGATCGAGGCCGCTCTGGAAGCCGGGCTGGACCTAGTGGAAGTCTCTCCCAACTCCGATCCGCCCGTCTGCAAGATCCTCGACTACGGCAAATACAAGTTCGAGGAGCAGAAGAAGAAGAACGCCGCACGCAAGCGCCAGAAGGTCGTCGAGATCAAGGAGATCAAGCTCCGACCCAACATCGACACCCACGACTATGACGTCAAGGCCAAGGCCATGCACGGCTTCTTCGAGGAGGGCGACAAGGTCAAGGTGACCCTGCGCTTCCGTGGCCGTGAGCTGGCGCACCCCGAGCTTGGCATGAAATTGCTGCAGCGGGTGAAGGCGGAGTTCGAGCCGATCGCCAAGGTCGAATACGAGCCGCGCATGGAGGGCAAGCAGATGATCATGATCCTGGCGCCCCGCTAGGATCACGGTTGGCTGTCCAGATGCTCCCCCGCTGGGGGAGCTGTCGCGGAGCGACCGAGGGGGCTCCAGCTTGGCGCAGGCGGCGCAG
>CAXTRP010000147.1:0-7293 GCA_964246615.1 uncultured Caulobacteraceae bacterium
GTTCCAGGGTCAGGGTCTGGCCGTGCGTGATCTTGCGTCCGGGATCGTCTACGCGCAGGCCGTCGATGGCCACCCGGCCCCGGGCGATCAGCGCCTCGGCTTCCCGCCGGGAGCAGACGCCGGCCTGCGCCAGCCAGCGGTTCACCCGCTGGGGCTCGATTTCGTTATAGAGCCGGCTCCAGCTTATGGCCGCACCCGCCGGCTCACGACCGCCTCCAGGCGAGCCGCAGCATCGCGCCCGCCTCGCGCTCCAGGGCGCCCTGACTGGAGGCGTGGCGTTCCCTTCGTCGTTCGGTGAATGTAGCCTCACCCCGCTGCGGCATGTCGCCTCCCTCCGCCGTCTCTGCTAATCGCTTGGTCAGACCTCCCGTCCAACGGGGCCCAACATACTCCAGATCGAAACGCGGGGGCCTGTCCTCTGCGGCTCGACAATGCGGACGCCAGCCCATGAGCCTCGACGGCGAGTACGACCCCGACAACATCTTCGCACGCATCATGCAAGGCGAGGCGCCGTGCGCAAAGGTGTACGAAGACGCCGACGTCTTCGCCTTCATGGACCTGTTTCCCCAATCGCGCGGGCACCTTCTAGTGGTGAGCAAGACCTCCCAGGCCCGCAACCTGCTCGATGTGGAGCCCCAGGCGTTGGAGAGGCTGATCTTGGGAGTGCAGCGGCTCGCAAGGGCGGTGAGGGCGGCGCTGCAGCCCGACGGGCTGATCGTCAGCCAATTCAGCGGTGCGCTTGCCGGCCAGACGGTCTTCCACCTGCATTTCCATATCATACCGCGCTTCGAGCACGAGCCGCTGCGCGCTCATGCTGACGGCGGCCCGGCCGACCCGGAAGCGCTCGCGTCGCTGGCCAAGACGATCGCCGCGGAAATCAGTTGATCAAACGAGGTCGTAATCTCGATCTGGCCTGAGAGAAGCACGCGGCGCCAGTCAATCGGTTAATTTGCATCTATCGATCTGGGCGAGGCGATGGAGCTAGACGATCGATCCAACCGTTGTAACCTTGGTTTTTACCGTCAGGGATGTGTTGCCAAACCATATGGAGCCTTCAGGAGCGCGTCGACCAATGCCCACGCAGACTGACGCAAGCGGCGCACCGCTGACTTCAGAGAACGACCCCCCCGACGAGGTGGCGCTGACTGTCGCGGCCAACGACCGGCTGTTGAAGGCTCTTATTGCGTTGCTGGCCATGAAGGATCCTGGCCTGCTGAAGGAACTCCCAACCGTGTTCGCGCTCGCGGCGCGAGAAGATGGTGTCATCGGCGAGGCCACGTCGGCGACCTGGGAGCGGATAGGCGCTGAAATCCGCAGCATTCGCAACTTCATCGCCACCGAAAGCCCGGTCGAGCATTTCGACGCCTGAACCGGATCTCATCGCGGGTGCAGTTCACGCCGGAAGGGCGACCACGGGGTTGTCGCCATAAGCTTCAGCAGCGCGCCGAAAGCTGTTTGGCGCGTCTTCCCGAGCGCCCTGCGATCTGTCCAGAAGGGCGCAAGACCTCTCAACGCCGCTCCGTACGAGCGCCATACCGGCCGGAACACGCCCCGGCGCATCGCGCTGCCCAGATAGAGCAGGTTGAAGGCTATGTGGTAGGGAGCCAACAGGTAGAACCAGGCTCCAGGCGTGTTCTTCACGAAGGTCCAGATACGGTTGCGATGGCCATGGAACATGGTGAAATCCGACGTGCGACCGGAGATGCCTGATCCTGCGTGCCGCACAATCGCGGTGGACACTCTGCGGGACGTCCAGCCGGCGGCCCGTAGGCGGTGGCCGAGGTCCACGTCTTCGCAATAGCAGAAGAACCGCTCGTCGAAGCCCCCGAGGTCCAGGAACGCCTGCCGCCGGTAAAGCGCCGCCGCCCCGCAAGGCGCAAAGATTTCCCCGTCCCCGGGCGCGCCCGCAGCCGGGCGGCCCTCGCCCGCCCGCCAAGCCAGTCCGGCCACGTGCCAGACATCCCCCAGACCGTCCAGGATATCGGCCGCCTCCAGCCGCAGCTGTATGGAGCCGAAACTCGCGGCCTCTCCATGCCGGCGCGCCGCTGTCACCAGGGCCTGCAGCCAGCCGGGATCGGCGACGGCGTCGGGGTTGAGCAGGACCAGGAACTCCGCCCCGGACGCCTCCGCCACCCGGTTGTTGGCCGCGGCGAAGCCAAGGTTACCGCCCATGTCGAGCACCCGGAAACGCGGGTCAGGCAGCCGTAACGCTTGCACCGAGCGGTCCTGCGAGGCGTTATCCGCCACCACCGCCTCGAAGCCAGCGAAGCTCTGGGCGGCCAGGGCGTCCACGCACGGCTGGAGGTAATCGCCGCTCTCGTAAGCCACGATCACGACGGTGACGGCAGACGCGGCGTCTGCCGCAGGGACAAAGGGATCGGCCATCGTCGACACCCTCTACTCCCGGTCGCGGGAGACGCGAAGGCTCGACGCTTGAGCCCGCCCGCTTGGGCCGCCATAAGCAGGCGATCCAAGGTTCGAGGCGGCGCGCGTGAAGACCATCTTCGTCACCGGCGGCGCCGGCTATGTCGGCAGCCACTGCTGCAAGGAATTCGCCGCTCAGGGGTGGACCGTGGTGGTCTACGACAACCTGTACCGCGGCTGGCGCGACATGGTGCGCTGGGGCGAACTGATCGAGGGCGACATCCTGGACGCAGACGCGCTCCGCTCCGCCATCGCCCGGGTGAAGCCCGATGTGCTGGCCCACTTCGCCGCCCTCACCTATGTGGGCGAGTCGGTGGAGCAGCCGGACCTTTATTACCGCAACAATACGCTTGGCACGTTCAACATCCTGGAGGCCCTGCGGGCGGAGGGAGTGGACAAGATGATCTTCTCCTCCACCGCCGCGACCTACGGCGAACCGCTCGAGGCGCCTATGCCCGAGACACACCGTCAACTTCCGATAAATCCCTACGGCCGTTCCAAGCTGATGGTGGAGCGGATGATGGCGGATTACGCCGACGCCTATGGCTTGCGGTTCGCATCGCTTCGCTACTTCAACGCCGCAGGCGCAAGCGCGGACGGCGACATCGGCGAACGGCATGAGCCCGAGACCCACGTGATCCCGCTGGCGGCGCGGGGCGCACTTCGCGACGACTATCAGTTCACCATCTTCGGCGACGACTTCGACACCCGCGACGGCACCTGCGTGCGCGACTACGTCCACGTCTGCGACCTCGGCCGGGCGCATGCGGCGGCGGCGGACTACCTGATGAAGGGCGGCGCGGCGCAGTTCTTCAATCTCGGCACCGGCGAGGGCACCACGGTGAAGGAGATAGCCGACGCCATCGAGAAGGTTTCCGGCAAGCCGTTGCCGCGCAACGTCGGCCCACGCCGGGCGGGCGATCCCGCGGTGCTGGTCGCCTCCAACGCCCGGGCGCGCGAAGTGCTGGGCTGGACGCCCACCCAGTCCTCCATCGGCGAGATCGTCCGCACCGCCTGGGCCTGGGCGCAAAAGGACGCCGGGCGCGTCTGATGAGGGATGGCCGGCGTGTTTTTGCTGCGCTGGCCGCCGTTTTAGCACTGACCCCTGCGGGCGTGCGGGCCAAGGACGCCCCCAAGCTCAACACAGCGACGTACACGAGCTTCGACGCGCTGACCGCCACGGTGTTCCGCCCGGACGGACGGCGGGGCGTGCTGACGGTGCAGGGCGGTTTGGACGTGGCGGACCCTGTTCTGAAGGTGCGGGCCGTGGCGTCCCTACCGCGCCTTCGTGACGCCTACGTGCGCAGCCTGACGCTCTATGCCGCCAGCCTGACGCCCGGCGCGCCCCCCGATGTCGATCAGATCGGCATGCGCCTGCAGCATGCCACCGACGCCATCCTGCGCCGGACAGGCGCACGCGTGCTGCTTGGCACCGTGCTGGTGAACTGACGACCTGCCCTTTCGCTTGACGGGTTCAAGCGGCGGCTTGGCTGTAGCCAAGGCGGGCGTTGAGCCGATCCAGCAGCTGGATAGCGGCTTCGGCGATCACCGTTCCCGGTGGGAAGATGGCCGCGGCGCCTGCGTCCAGCAGGGCCTGGAAGTCCGATGGCGGGATCACGCCGCCGACCACCACCATGATGTCGCTGCGCCCCGCCGCCGCCAATTCGGCCTTAAGCTCTGGAACGAGCGTCAGGTGGCCCGCGGCCAGGGACGAGGCGCCCACCGCGTGCACGCCTGCAGCGATTGCGTCGTGCGCGGTTTCGGCCGGGGTCTGGAACAGCGGCCCGATCTCCACCTGGAAGCCCAGGTCGGAGAAGGCCGACGCCACCACCTTCTGGCCGCGGTCATGGCCGTCCTGGCCCATCTTGGCGATCATGATGCGCGGCGGCCCGCCGTCGGCGTAGCGGAAGGCGTCCACCATGGCGCGCGCCCGGTTGATGGTGAAGTCGTCCGTTCCAGCTTCACGCAGATAGACGCCCTTGATGGCGCGCACCTCGGCCTTGTGCCGGCCGAAGACCTTTTCGAGGGCGTCGCTGATCTCGCCCACCGTGGCCTTGGCCCTGGCGGCGTCCACCGACAGCTCCAGCAGGTTGGCGCCGCCGGCCGCGCCATTGGTCAGGGCCTGGAGCCTGGCGTCGACGTCCCGCTGGTCCCGCTCGGCCCGCAGCCGTTGCAGCTTCTCGATCTGCTGGCGGCGGACCGAGGCGTTCTCCACCTTCAGCATGGGGATCAGCTCTTCGGTGTGCGGCTTGTACCGGTTCACGCCGACCACGGTCTGGCGGCCTGAATCGATCCGCGCCTGTGTTCGTGCAGCCACCTCTTCGATGCGGAGCTTAGGCACCCCAGCCTCGATCGCCTTGGCCATGCCGCCGAGCCGCTCCACCTCGGCGATGTGCTCCAGAGCACGGGCGGCAAGTTCGTAGGTGAGGCGCTCCACGTAATAGGACCCACCCCAGGGATCGATGGTGCGGGTGAGCCCGCTTTCGGTCTGTAGGAACAGCTGGGTGTTGCGTGCGATCCGGGCGGAGAAGTCAGTGGGAAGCGCTAGCGCCTCGTCCAGCGAGTTGGTGTGCAAAGACTGAGTCTGACCGTTGGTGGCGGCCATGGCCTCCACACAGGTGCGGGTGACGTTGTTGAACACGTCCTGCGCCGCCAGGGACCAGCCCGACGTTTGGGAGTGGGTGCGAAGAGACAGCGAGCGCTCGTCCTTGGGATCGAACTGGCGCATCAGCTTGGCCCAGAGCAGTCGCGCGGCCCGCATCTTGGCGACTTCCATGAAGTAGTTCATGCCGACCGCCCAGAAGAAGGACAGGCGGGGCGCGAACGCGTCCACCTTCATGCCCGCCGCAACGCCCGCCCGCACGTACTCGACGCCATCGGCGAGGGTGTAGGCGAGCTCCAGGTCGGCCGAGGCCCCGGCCTCCTGCATGTGGTAGCCGCTGATGGAAATGGAGTTGAACTTCGGCGTCTCTCTGGCGGTGTACGCGAAGATGTCGGCGATGATCCGCATGCTGGAGGTAGGCGGATAGATGTAGGTGTTGCGGACCATGAACTCCTTGAGCACGTCGTTCTGGATCGTGCCGGTGAGCTTGGCGTGCGGCACGCCCTGTTCTTCAGCCGCCGCGATATAAAGCGCCAGCACCGGCAGAACCGCGCCGTTCATGGTCATCGACACGCTCATCTGGTCGAGCGGAATGCCGCTGAACAGGGTGCGCATGTCGTAGATGCTGTCGACGGCCACTCCCGCCATCCCCACGTCGCCCGCGACCCGCGGGTTGTCGCTGTCGTAGCCCCGGTGGGTGGCCAGGTCGAAGGCGATGGACAGCCCTTTCTGCCCCGCTGCGAGGTTCCGCCGGTAGAAGGCGTTGGACTCCTCAGCCGTGGAGAAGCCGGCGTACTGGCGGATTGTCCAGGGGTTGGTGACGTACATGGTGGGGTAGGGGCCGCGCACGAACGGCGCGAGGCCGGGATAACCCTGCAGGAAGTCCAGGCCTTCGATGTCGGCCGCGTCGTAGGCGGGCTTGATCCGGACACCCTCGGGGGTGTCGAAGCCCGCACCACCCGGGCGGTCGTATGTTCGCGGTGGGGAAGACGCCGGTGCGTCATAGGCGATCTGGCTGAAGTCGGGAAAGCGCGTCATGGGCGTCCTTACGCGTCCTCGTCTTCGTTTTCGTCGTCAGGTTCAACTGGGGCGAGGTCCGCCTCCAGCAGGTCGAGCCATTCGGGATCTTCCCCCGGGACCTCCTGCACGTCGTCGGTGAAGGCGACCACGGTTCGGCCATCCGGGAGCAGCAGGCCCAGCACCTGCAGCTCCTCGCCGTCCTCGGTGTGGTGGCTCTCGGCCTGGACGATGAGAGCGGCGAACTCCTCCTCCGCCTCCTCGTCGTACCAGATCACCGGCTGGGGCAGGGGCTCCTCGAAGGCGGTGGCGTCAAAGGTGTCGCCTAGCGCGAAAACTGCGCTATCGGTCTCTACGTCTGCGTTTCGAGCCACGCGGCCGGAGAAGGTGGCGACGGTGCGCCAGCTCTGCGCAGTGAAGCCGGTCTGGATGGCGGTCATGATCCAACGCCTTCGGCGGCGGCGATCTCGAACGACTGGCTGGCGCGCCAGGGCGGGAGCGACGGGCAGGCGCTGTCCTCGCCTGGCAGCCGCACGTCGGGCGCCGGCTTGGCGAAGGGGGTGAAATCGACGTCGTCGACAGCGACGGGCGCCTCGTCGGGATTGCGATAGACGCTGGCTCCGATGAGCTTGCGGGCGCCCGAGACGATCTCGGCGGCCAGCGCCTCGCGCCCAGCGGTCACCCAGCCGCCGACCAGACCCGATTGCAGGCCATGGGCAAGACCGCCTGCGGCCTCGATCTGCTGGAACAGCGCCCAGGCGGCGCGGGCGAGCTGGTCGGTCTGGGACTCCAGGAACCAGGCGCCGCCCGCCGGATCGGCGACCCGAGCGAGGGTCGCTTCCTCCATCAGGACGAGCTGAGCGTTGCGGGCCTGGCGTCGGGCGAAGGGCGTCGGCCGGCCCAGCGGCTGGGTGAAGGGTTCCAGCACCACCGCGTCCGCTCCGCCTACCGCCGCGCCGAAGCCTGCGGCGGTCAGGCGAAGCAGGTTCACCCAGGGATCGAGCCGTGACAGCATCCGCCGGGAGCTGCGCGCCTCGATCCGGGCGGGCGCAGCGGCGCCCAGCGCTGCGCAGAAGCGGGTCCACAGCGCGCGTGCGGCGCGGAGCTTGGCGATGTCGTCGAAGTATTCGCCGTCCACCGCCACGCCAAGCACGATCAGGCCGGGCGCCTCCGCCAGCGGTGCGCCCGTGGCTTCCAGCGCGCGCGCATAGGCGGCGGCGGCGGCGAGCATGACCGCTAGCTCCTGGGCC
>CAXTRP010000148.1:0-7225 GCA_964246615.1 uncultured Caulobacteraceae bacterium
ACGGTTGGCGACGGGATCATGGTAGGTCAGGCCGACATTGGCGCTGAAGCTCAGAAAGTTGCGGTCCGCCTGCGGCGCGCCCATCACCCGGGTGAAGACGCTCACGGAGCGGTTGGGGTCGTCCAGCTGGCGCCACAGCATCTGGTCGGCCACGCCATAGACCGCGTACTCGCCCCGATGGCGGCGAGGCTGTCCGTCGCTGGCCGGGTTGGCCAGGGGCAGGCCGGTGTCGTCGAGGCGCTCGTCATCGAATGCCTGTGAGTCGTACCAGGCTCCGATCTTGTAGGTGTGGCCGAGCGGCGCGCCGGCGCCGGGCAGCACCATGGCTCCAAGGGCGGGGTAGGTGTACTGCAGCTCCACGAAGGTCAGCGTGCCGCCCTTGACCGGGAAGCTGGTCCCCGAGGGGTTCTGCATCTGCGGATCGCCGGAGTTGTCCTTGACCGGGCTGCCGTTGAACACGCCGACCAGGATGTTCACCGGGTCCACCGGCCGCCAGCGGAAGCGCACCGCCGGCGCCGATAGCGGATAGGCGGGACCGCCGCCGGGCAGGTCGTAGGAGGGCAGGGCGGGCCATCCGAACATGGTGTTGACGAAGTAGAGCGCGTTCGGACTGACGATGAACTCCTGGTCGGCGCTGATCAGGCCGATCTTGATGTCGGCCCGGTCCTCGTCGAGGAACTTCTGGTCGTACCAGAGTTCCCACAGGCGGGTCGCGCGATCGGACTCGATGCCGCTGGCGGTCTGGATCGTCCCCAGATTGTCGGCCGACAGGTTGCGGCCATGGATCTGCAGGGCGCTGACGTTGAACAGGCCGCCGTACCAGCCAAAGGCGCGCTGGGTGTTCAGCTGCAAGATGGCCTGGGTCAGGCCGTCGTAGTCTGCGCCCTTGTGGATGCCGCCGGTGGCGTTGCCGAGCACTTCGCTCGTCTCCTGGATGGCCAGGGAGACGCCGTACCTGCTGAGTTCGGTGCGCAGGCCGAAGATGTCGCCGAGCAGGTAGCTCGACTTCTTCAGGCTGCCCAGATAGCCACTGAAGCCCTGGCCGCCGCCGTTCGTCTCCTCTGAGCTGACCGGCACCGATAGCGCGGGTGGCGAGGCATGGGCCACGCTCGTGAAGGCGGCTGCGGCCAGGATCGCTCCCGCCACGCCCTTGGCCATCGCGCCCCCACGCGTTTGACCCTTGTCAATGCTGGTGATGTTCATCCCGACCCAGGCGGCTCCTTCCGGCTGCAGGGGCTTATATGCGAATGATTTGCAGAGGCAATCGCAAAGAGTCTGGATGGATGGCTATGGCGGGCGGCCTCAGGGCGCCGGCGAGGAGGTCACGCTCGCTTAGGCTGGCCTGAACCCTGCAGGGACGGGTGCGGGGCGCCTAAGCTCCGCCAAGACGATACGGTCCATCCCATGACCACAAATCTCCCTGTCCTCTGCGCGCCGGCCACGCAGCACGGATGCCGCTCCGGCGGCCGCGGTGCGGCCCTCGCCGCAGACCCTGTGTTCGCAGCACAGATGCTGGGGGCGGGGAGCGTGCGGCGCGGGCTCAGGGGCGGGCCACCGGTGCTCCAGGCGGCCCGGCGGGCCTACCTGGAAGCCGAGTGGTCCGGCGTCGCCGACCGACGCCTGGCGGCAGGCTGCGTAACGCTGAAGCAGGTCTGAGCGGCGCCGTCGCACGCTCGGCTGGCGCGGAGCTTGCAGGAGCCCGGAGCCCACTGTCGGAGCCGTCGCTTGAGCTTCTCCGCCCGTCTTCCTCTCTGGAGCCGCCTGTTCGACGTGGCTGTGGTGGTGCTGATCGTCTCAGCGCTCAGCTGAGATCCAGCTTCAGTCGCCGCCCTCCCTTCGTGCGGCGACGATCGTGATTACAAAGCCAGCCAGAACGTCCAGCAGCACCATCATGGTCACCAGGAAGAAGGCCGAGGTGGCGAAGGCGCGAAACAGCAGGAACTCCACCAGGCAGGCGATGAACAGCAGCATCGACAGCGAGTGGTTGATGATGGCGATATGCCGGCTGCCGGTCGACTTCAGCAGCTCCACAAACAGGATCAGCAGCGACACGAACACCACCAGGTCGCCCAGCGTCACCGACCACTGCCCGCCTGAGGCCATGGGCACGCGCAGCAACGGCTCCAGCATCCGCGCATCGGCGGAGGCGTGCCGGTTGCCGGGCAGAAGAGCGTAGATCAGCAGGTTATAGCCGATCACTGGCAGGGCCAGAAGCGGCAGGGCGGCGAACATCAACGTATCCTGGCGGCTCACGTACGGGTGAGTCGATTTCGCCAGCTTGCCGCTGCTCCACCCGCCTGCGCAATGCGGACGGCTCGCCGTGAAGGGCAAAAACGCCGCACCCGGGAGCGCGGCGTGCGGTCTTGGGTGGAACTCAGCGTCCGAAAGCCTTCGCCGACGCCTCCGGTGCATACCCGTAGAGCCATGCAAGCCGTCCGGTTCCGTCCCCTCCCCGCCGCGCCAGGGCGAAGGCGGCGCGCCGAAGCGGGCCCGGCAGGTGAAAGATCGCGCCGTTCCGCGCCGCCCAGGCCTGCACCCGGCGGGTCCGCGGGAAGCGCTCCGCGGCATAGGCGGCCAAGGCTTCAGGCGCCGGAAGGCCGCTGAGCAGGTGTCGCGCCAGAGCCTCGGCGTCCTCTATGGCCATGCCGGCGCCCTGGGCGAGATAGGGCGGCATGGGATGTGCGGCGTCGCCGAGCAGCGCCACCGGCCCTTCAGCCCAGTTCGGGGACGGTGCGCGGTCGTGCACGGCGGAGCGCCAGCCGGTGTGGCCAGCCTGCGCCTGGGCGTCGATCAGGGCGCGGACCGGCTCGGGCCAGCCCTCGAACGCCCGCCCGATCTCGCCTGGCCCGGCAGGCTCGGTCCAGGACTCCGGCGCCGGGCCGGTCGCCTTGGTGAAGCCCACGAAGTTCACCAGCGCGCCGCTCCGCACGAAGTAGTGCACGAAGTGACTGCCTGCGCCGGTCCAGACGGTGGCCGCCGGCGCGATCAGGCCCTGTGGCAGGCGGTCCGCCTCCACCAGGCCGCGCCAGGCGATCTGGCCCGTGAAGCGCGCCGGGACGTCGCCGAACAGCAGGCTGCGCACCCGCGAATGGATGCCGTCAGCGCCGATCAGCACGTCTGCGGCGTGGACATGGCCGCCCCCCGTCGTCACCCGCACGCCCGCGCTTGCGACCTCCAACGCCTCCACGGCGCATCCCGGCTCCAGCCGCACGCCCGCCGACGCAGCGGCGTCCAGAAGGACGGCATGAAGGTCGGCCCTGTGCGCCTGGAGGTAGGGCGCGCCCCACAGCGCCTCCGCAGAGGGGCCGAGCGGGGTGCGCAGGAGCAGGGCGCCGCCCTTGCGGTCGTGGATTTCGGCGGACGCGGGCGCAAACGCGATGCGGCGCACGGCCTCCTCCAGCCCCCAGCCGAACAGCAGACAGGTGGCGTTGGGCGAAAGCTGCAGGCCCGCGCCCACCTCGGCAAAGGCCGGCGCTCGCTCCAGCACGCTCACCTGCAGACCGCCGCGCGCCAGGGCCAGCGCCGCCGCAAGGCCGCCGATACCGCCGCCCGCCACGATCACTCGCATGGACAGCCGCCCCGCTGGCATGTGGCTCGCGCGTGCATGGAGTGGGGCTGTGCGCGTGCGTCGCCGCACCGGTCAAGCGGCCTTCCTCCGCCGCACGCAATCGCCTGTGGCAGGCCCTCGATTGATCGGTCGTTAAAGCCTGCAGGCGTAGGAAGGGTGCGTTCGCGGCAAGAGTACGGTTATGGCCAAGGCCCAGTTTCACCGGCATCAGAAGGTCTGGGTCGAGTCGGTAGGGGCCTGGGCCAACGTCGAGCGCATCATTCCGATCTGGGCCAAGGGCTTCGAGGAGCCGGTGCGGATCACCTACGATGTGGGCCTGGGGCGCGAGTTCCGCGGCGACGAACTGCGCGCCGACTCACCCTCCGAAAAGGCCCTGCCGGACGCGGAAGGTGGTGAGTGGCGCATCCTGCGCGCCCGCAACAAGTGGCAACCGCCCGAGGATTGCGGCCACCATCCGCTGCCGGGCACCTTCCCAGTGGTGGTGACAGACACCAACGACTGGGGCGGATGGCGAACGCCGGGCGCGGAATACGACCGCGATCCCCACCGGATCGAGTACCAGGCGCGCCTGCTGGCCTGTGCGCCCAAGCTGATGCGCCTGGCGCGCGAGCTGACCATGCAGGCGTCCGACGCGCCGGAGGAATGCTCCGCCGAGCTGCTGCGTCTGGCCCGTTACGCCCAGCAGGTGCTGCGCTTCGTCAGCGACGAGCATACGGCTCCGGCCCAAGCCATGGCCGCCGAGTAAGCGCGCCCGCACTCTCGACGGACGTGGCGCGGGAGGGCGCGCGCGGCTAATCTGGAGCGCATGCGCACCGACCAGCCCGTTCCCGCTCCCGTCCGCCTGGCCGACTACCAGCCACCCGCCTTCCGGGTGGACGCCGTGCACCTGCACTTCGATCTGCAACCCTGCGCCACCCGGGTCCGCGCTCGGCTGCAGCTGACGCGCCAGGGGCCGGCGGACGCGGCTCTGGTGCTGGACGGCGTGCGGCTGCAGCTGTGCTCCGTCGTCCTGGACGGGCGTGTGCTAAGCCCAGCCGACTACAGCCTGGAGCCGGAGACCTTCACCCTGGCCCATGTGCCAGACACCTTCGTGCTGGAGACCGAAGTGCAGATCGACCCCAAGGCCAACACGGCGCTGGAAGGTCTGTACATGTCCGGCGGACGCTTCTGCACGCAGTGCGAGGCGGAGGGTTTCCGCAAGATCACCTTCTTCCCCGACCGGCCTGACGTTCTGACCCGCTACACCGTGCGGATCGAGGCGGACGCCGCCTACCCGCGCCTCCTGTCCAACGGCAATCTGGTGGAAGAGGGCGCGCTGGACACGGGCCGCCGCTACGCCGTCTGGGAGGACCCGTTCCCCAAGCCCTGCTATCTGTTCGCCCTGGTGGCCGGCGAACTCGACGAACTGGCCGACAGCTTCACCACCCTGAGCGGGCGGGTGGTCGCGCTGCGCATCTATGTCGATCCCGGCCAGTCGGCCCGGGCGGCCTATGCGATGGACTCGCTCAAGCGCGCCATGCGCTTCGACGAGACGGCGTTCGGGCGTGAGTACGACCTTGATCTGTTCATGATCGTGGCTGTGCGCGACTTCAACTTCGGCGCCATGGAGAACAAGGGGCTGAACATCTTCAACAGCTCCCTGCTGCTTGCCGACGCGGAGACCGCAACCGACGCCGACTACGAGCGCATCGAGAGCGTGGTGGCGCACGAGTACTTCCACAACTGGACGGGCAACCGCATCACCTGTCGCGACTGGTTCCAGCTCTGTCTGAAGGAGGGGCTGACGGTGTTCCGCGACCAAGCCTTTTCGGCTGATGCGCGGGGCTCCGCGGTGCAGCGGATCAAGGACGTGCAGGCGCTGCGGGGCCGCCAGTTCGCCGAGGACGCGGGTCCGCTCGCCCACCCCGTGCGCCCGTCCAGCTACCAGAAGATCGACAACTTCTACACCGCCACCATCTACGAGAAAGGCTCCGAGATCATCCGCGTGCTGTCGCTGCTGATCGGCGAAGCGGATTTCCGTCGCGGCCTGGACCTCTATTTCGATCGCTGGGACGGGACCGCCACCACGGTCGAGGCCTTCGTCGCCTGCTTCGCCGAGGCCGCGGGGCGTGACCTCTCGGGCTTCATGCGCTGGTACGAGCAGGCGGGCACCCCGCAACTCACCATCGAGGCGCTGTATGACGAGGCCGTCCAGGCGCTGGACCTCACCTTGCGCCAGATCACCGGACCCACTCCGGGGCAGCCGGACAAGATCGCGCTGCCGATCCCCATAGAGATCGGGCTGCTCGACGCCGAGGGTGCGCCGCTGGCCTTCCGCCCGCCCGGCGCGAATGCAGCCGTCGAGGCCGCCACCCTGGTGCTCGACAGCGGCGAGGCGCGCCTGCGGCTGGAGGGCGTCACGCGCCTGCCTGTGCTGTCGGCGCTCAGGGGCTTTTCGGCCCCGGTGATCCTGACCACCGACGCGCCTGCCCGGGACGGCTATGTCCTGCTCGCTGCGGACCCGGATCTCTTCAACCGCTGGGAGGCCGGCCAGGCCCTTGCGCGTGCGCTGATCCTGAGCCGTGTGCGCGGCGCGCCTGACGAGGTGAACGAGGAGCGCTTCGCCGAGGCGTTGGGCCGGGCCTTGCAGGACCACGGCGCCGATGCGGCGTTCAAGGCCCTGGCGCTCGATCTGCCAGGCGAGGCGGACCTGGCGTCCGCCATGGCGCCGTCGGCCGACCCGGCCCTGATCCACGCCGCCCGCGAAGCCCTGCGCGCCCGTATCGCCGTGCACCTCCGAGACCTGCTGACCGAGATGCACGGGGCGCTGCAATCGGCCGGGGAGTTCTCGCCCGATGCGCTCAGCGCAGGCCGCCGCGCGCTGCGCAACGCAGCGCTCGACATGCTGGCCGCCGACCCCCACGCGCCCAATGTCGAGCGCGCCTGCGGACATTTCGACGCGGCCATCACCATGACCGACGCCATCGGCGGCCTGTCGGCGCTTTCCGCCATCGGCGGCTCACCGTTCGAGGCGGCCCTGGCCAGCTTCTACGATCGGTGGAAAGGCGAGCCGCTGGTCATCGACAAGTGGTTCTCCATCCAGGCGCGGAGCCCGAGCCCGGAGACCGTCGGCCGGGTGCTGGGCCTTACGGCCCATCCCGCCTTCGCCCCTCGCACCCCCAACCGCCTGAGGGCGCTCGTCGCGGGCTTCAGCGTCGGAAACCCGTTCCGCTTCCACAGCCCGGACGGGTCCGGCTACCGCTTCCTGGCCGACCAGGTGCTGGCTGTGGACGGCTTCAACCCCACGCTGGCGGCGCGGCTGGTGTCGCCGCTGGGCGATCACGCCCGCTACCGCACCGAGCTGTCAGAGCTGATGCGGGTCGAGCTGGCGCGCATCGTCGCGCATCCGGGTTTGTCCAGGAACGTGCTCGAACTGGCGGCCAAGGCGCTGGGCGACTGAGGCGGAAGGGACTCAGGTCAAGCGCTTTCCCCAGGAAGGACGGTTTATGCCGAGCAGTTCAGGTGACACGGGCAAGGCCCCGCGCTTAAGATTCCGAATGTGAATCGGGGGAGGATCGCCGTCTTGGCAAGACGGGCGCCGGAGGGTGGCGGGCGTGACGGGAGGGGGGGCGGTCTGGGCGGCGATAAGCCGGTCGACGCCTTCTCGCTCGTCCTGCG
>CAXTRP010000149.1:0-7224 GCA_964246615.1 uncultured Caulobacteraceae bacterium
GGAGGTGCGTGAAATCCTGAGCGATCTGGGCTTCACCCATCTGGACCAGATCATCGGCCGCACCGATCTGCTGACCCAGACCAGCCGGGGCGGCATGCACCTGGACGACCTGGACCTGAACCCGCTGCTGGTGCGGGTGGAAGGCGCCGCTCTCGCGCCCTACACCGCCGACCTCCGCCAGGCGCCGTCCGAGCCGACCCTGGACGCACAGATCCTTGAGGACGCCGCGCCCCTGCTCGAACGGGGCGAGAAGATGGCGCTGAGCTATTCGGTGGCCAACACCATGCGCACCATCGGCGCACGCACGTCTTCGGCCATCGTGCGCAACTTCGGCGACGGCCTGCGCCCCGACCACCTGCGCCTGGAGCTGAAAGGCGCCGCGGGCCAGAGCCTGGGCGCCTTTGCGGTGAAGGGGCTGCGCATCGACCTGGTGGGCGAGGCCAACGACTATGTGGGCAAGGGCTTGTCGGGGGCCACCATAACGGTGCGCCCGCCGCGGTTCGCGCCTGCCGGCCAGTTCGACCCTCTCGTCGGCAACACCTGCCTGTACGGAGCCACGTCAGGGCGCCTGTTCGTCGCAGGCGGCGCGGGCGAGCGGTTCGCGGTCCGCAACTCCGGCGCCGATGCGGTGGTGGAGGGCTGCGGCGCGCACGGCTGCGAGTACATGACCGGCGGGCTCGTGGCCGTGCTCGGCCGGACGGGCATCAATTTCGGCGCGGGCATGACCGGCGGCGAAGCCTTCGTGCTGGACGAGGACGGCCTCTTCCCCATCCGGGTGAACCCGGACAACGTGCTGCTCGGCGAGGTGGAGCCCCAGGACGAACCGGCGCTCAAGGCCCTGATCGAGGCTCACTGGGCCGCCACCCAGTCGCCCCGCGCCCAGGCGGTGCTGGAAACCTGGAACGCGGCGCGCACGCGTTTCGTGCGGGTCACGCCCAGGGATATGGCGAGCCGCCGCCTAGCCCGGCTCAAGATCGGCGCGTGAGGGGGCCCCGGGCTGATCCGCGGCGTCTTCCCTCACGGCTCTCGGAGCGGTAGCTTGGCGCCATGATGGGTGTGTCGAGCGGCGCGGTGTGGATCGCGGGGCTGGTGCTGCTGAGCACCGCGGCGCTGGGCTCGTATCTCGGCTACAGCCGTGCGCTGGCCGCTCCGGGCTCCAGCGATCCGGACGCCTACGCCGCCACCACGCCGCTGGCCGCCAAGAAGGCCAGCCCGATCAATGACGGGCCCGCTCCGCCCCCGCCGGTGGACGAGGCCTACATCCGCAAGATCGCCCACGACGAGGCGACCGCGGTGCTCCATCCGCCCGTGCATCACATCAAGGTCGCCGCCGACAGCGACGACAGTGACGACGACGACGACAAGGACAGCGGCTCCAACCCACCCACGCCGCCGGCGCCCGGAGCCGCATCGCCCTCGGCGGCGCCCAAGCCGCCGCCCCCGCCGACCGGGCTCTACTAAGCCCGCTTTCCCTGGCAGGAGGGAAGGATCAGGCCGCCGCCGCCACCCTGTGCACCTGCGGCCAGGCGACTTGCGGCAAGCATTCGAAGCCTGGCTTGGCCATCAGGAAGCCCTGCTGCAGCCAGACGCCGAGGTCCAGCAAGGCCTGGTGCTCGCCCAGCGTCTCGATCCCCTCGGCCAGCACCTCCACGCCGATCTCCCGGCACACGCCCACCATGCCGCCCACCAGCAGCCGCTTGACCCGGTCGGTGTCGATGTCGCGGATCAGCTCCATGTCGAGCTTGACGATGTCGGGCTGGAATTTGGCCAGCAGCGTCAGGCCCGAGTAGCCCGCCCCGAAATCGTCGATGGCGGTGCGAAAGCCCAGCGCCTTGTAAGCGGTGATGATGCGGCCGAGGTGGCCGTGCTCCACCCGCTCGCTCTCGGTGAACTCGAACAGCAGCCGGTCCAGCGGAAAGCCAGTGCGCCTGGCGGTGGCCAGGGTCAGCCGGATGCACGCTTCCGGCTCGTAGACCGCGTTGGGCAGGAAGTTGATGGAAAGCAGCCCGCCCTGCGCTTCAAGGCCGAGTTGCGCGGCCAGGGTGATCGCCCTCACCCGGCAACCCTGGTCGAAGGCGTAGCGCGTGTCCGGCGTCACCGTGTTCAGGATGCTCGCGGCGCCCTCGCCGGCGGTCCCGCGCACCAGCGCCTCGTAGCCGAACACCGAGCGGGTGCGCATGTCCACGATCGGCTGGAACGCCATGCTGAAAGGCGTCGTGAAGCCCTCTCCGCCGCGGCACCCCGCACATCCTTCACCGCTCATGCGACGACATTCCCGAACCCGCACTCATCTGCGCGGGAAGCATAGTCCACAAGGGCCTAACGAAGCGCTGACGCCGCGTTGCGACCCCCTGGGCGACGCCGGCCCTTCCAGCGACAACGGCCTATCAATTCCGGTCGCCTGTAAGCGAATTAAGGAAGCAACCAGAAGCGCGGCGCCCTGTTGGACTAATCGAGCTGCACCCCTCTATCAGGAGCCGTTGCGCCTTGTCCTTCGTCGCTTCCCGATTGCAGGTGCTTCAGTTCGATCGCGACTCTGTCACGGGCGATGTGGCTGCGGCCCAGCCCGCGGCTCTGCGGGGCGCGACCGCCTTCATGGCGCGCTATCTCCGCAGCCGTAAGGCTCAGTTCCTGTGTCTCCTCGTGCTGGTCCTGGGGGCCTCGGCCTGCGGCGTCGGCATCCAGTACGGCGTCAAGCTCAGCATCGACGCCATGACCGCACGACCGGCCGGCGGGCCGGCGCTGAAGATCGCGCTCGGCGTCTTCATCGGCCTGGTGGCTCTGGAGGCGGTGCTCTGGCGGATCAGCGGTTGGATGGTGGCGCGCGCCACGATCGCGGCGGGCGTGGACATCCGCCTGGACCTGTTCCGCCACCTGGCCGGCCATTCCATGCGCTACTTCCAGGACCAGATGGGCGGCGCGCTGGGCCATCGGCTGACCGCCACCGCGGGCGCGTTCGGGGCGATCGTGAACCGGATGGCCTGGGACATCGCGCCGCCCTGCGTCAACTTCCTGGGCGCGCTGCTGCTCTTCGCCACGCTCGATGGGCCGATGACCGGGGCTCTGGCGGCCTTTGTGACGTTGATGACCACGGGCCTGGTCGTAATCGGCCTGAATGGCCGCCGCCACCATCGCGCCTACGCCCGGCGCTCCAGCGAGGCCGGTGGCGAGTTGATGGACGTGATCAACAATATGGTGGCGGTGAAGACCTTCTCCGCCCGCGACCGTGAACGCGCGCGCCTGGCGCACGCCTTCGGCGGCGAGGCCCGGGCCCACACTCGCAGCTGGATGTACAACGAGCGCATCCGCATCGCCAACGACGTCGCCTTGGTGCTGATGGCCGGCGCGACCCTGGTGTGGGCCGCCCATCTCTGGCGGCTCGGGCGGATCACGGCCGGCGACGTGGTGCTGGTGTCCGCCCTCACCTTCCGCCTGCTGCATGGCGCGCGCGACCTGGCCATGAGCCTGATCGACATGAGCCAGCAGTTCGCCTTCATCGGCGAGACCCTGCGCCTGGTGGGCCAGCCCCACGGCCTGCTCGATCCCGCCCTGCCCCGCCGCGCGCCCGAACGCGACGGCTCGATCACCCTGGACAAGGTCAGCTTCGGCTTCCGCCCCGAAGCCCCGATCCTGCACAACCTCAACATCCACGTCCCGGCGGGCCAGCGGGTGGGTCTGGTCGGCGCCTCGGGGGCGGGCAAGTCCACCCTGACCCAGCTGGTCCAGCGCCTCTACGAGGTGAACAGCGGCCAGGTGCTGGTGGACGGCCAGCCGGTGCAGGCCTACCGCCAGGACGAGCTGCGCGCCCGCATCGCCGTGGTGCCCCAGGACGTGAGCCTGTTCCATCGCACGGTGATGGAGAACATCCGCTTCGGCCGGCCGGAGGCCGACGATGCGGCGGTGTTCGCCGCCGCCCGCGCCGCTCACTGCGAGGCGTTCATCGCCGAGTTGGACAAGGGCTACGACACCGTGGTGGGCGAACGCGGGGCCAAGCTCTCCGGCGGCCAGCGCCAGCGCATCGGCATCGCCAGGGCCTTCCTGAAAGACGCCCCCATCCTGATCCTGGACGAGGCGACTTCGGCCCTGGACGCCGAGTCCGAGGCGGCGGTGCAGCTGGCGCTGAGCGACCTGATGCAGGGCCGCACGGTGCTGGCCATCGCCCACCGCCTGGCGACCCTCACCGACATGGACCGCATCCTGGTGCTGGCCGGCGGGGAGGTGGTGGAGGACGGCGCGCCGTTCGAGCTGCAACGTCGCGGCGGCGCGTTCGCCCGGCTATGGCGCATGCAGACCGACCAGCGCGTGGTGCCCCTGCCCCGCTCCCCGCTCAAGGCTGTCGGCTGAGGCAAGGCGCCGCTTCAAGCGGACGTTCTGCTTGCGTTCTGGGAACGGAACGAGTACATTCAACCTGTCATCACGATCCGCGGGCTACCGCCCAGGGCTGAGAATCGTGACAGAAGGGACGCCGACAGTGAACCAGACGGTGTTACGACTCGTGGGACAAGGCGACGGCGACAAGCAACGGGCGCTCGATGCGGCGATCGCCCAGATCGATCGGGCCTTCGGCAAGGGCTCGGTGATGAAGCTGGGGTCCAAGGGCTCCAAGCTGGACATCGAGACCGTGTCCACCGGATCGCTGGGTTTGGACATCGCCTTGGGCGTCGGCGGCCTGCCGCGCGGGCGGGTGATCGAAATCTACGGCCCGGAGAGTTCGGGCAAGACGACCTTGGCTCTGCACGTGGTGGCCGAGGCGCAGAAGGGTAACGGCGTGGCCGCCTTCGTGGACGCCGAGCACGCGCTCGATCCCGGTTACGCCGCCAAGCTCGGCGTGAACCTGGACGACCTGCTGGTCTCCCAGCCCGACACCGGCGAACAGGCGCTGGAGATCGTGGACACCCTGGTGCGCTCGGGCGCGGTGGACGTGGTGGTGATCGACTCGGTCGCCGCCCTCACGCCCAAGGCCGAGATCGAGGGCGAGATGGGCGACAGCCTGCCGGGCCTGCAGGCGCGTCTGATGAGCCAGGCGCTGCGCAAGCTCACCGCCTCGATCTCCAAGTCCAAGTGCATGGTCATCTTCATCAACCAGATCCGCATGAAGATCGGGGTGATGTACGGCAGTCCGGAGACCACGACCGGCGGCAATGCGCTGAAGTTCTACGCGTCGGTCCGTCTGGATATCCGCCGCACCGGCTCCATCAAGCTTCGCGACGAGGTGGTGGGCAACAACGTCCGGGTGAAGGTGGTGAAGAACAAGGTGGCGCCTCCGTTCCGCGAGGTCGAGTTCGACATCATGTACGGCGAGGGCATTTCGAAGATCGGCGAGATCATCGATCTCGGCGTCAAGGCGGGCGTCGTGGAGAAGTCCGGCTCCTGGTTCTCCTACGACAGCCAGCGGGTGGGCCAGGGCCGCGAGAACGTGCGGGAGTTCCTGAAGAAGAACCCCGACATCGCCGCCCGTATCGAGGCCCAGGTCCGCACCAATTCTGCCCCTCTCACCGACAAGATGCTGGTCGCGCCGGAGCCGGGGGACGAGGATTGACGGCCGGCTGCTTGGCTCAATCGTCCGGCATCACGGTGTCGGGCGCTTCAGGCGGGTGTATTTCGAACAGGCCGATATCGAGCGGTTGCTGAAGCTTGAAGGGGCGGAGCGGCTGGCGCGCCAGGGCGTTCAGCGCCATCCCCGACAGCTCCCGGCCGGCCTCTCCCCGCCGAAGCCGCCGTGCTGCATCGGAGGGCGCCGATGCTGGAGTGTTCGACCCGGCCTGGTCAGGGCTCCCGATCCGCCAATAGGAAACCGACAGCCGCCACAGGATCACCGTCCCGCCGGCCGGCGTCGGCCAGCGGCGTCCGTCACGGTAGGTCGGCCGGACCAGACCGGCTGCAGCCGTGCGGTCCCCGGCCGGCGCAGACACGGGGATCAGCTGGCGCCAGCGGGCTTGGAAGCCGTATTCGCTCGCCTCTTCGGCGGCGAGGCGACGGCTGTAAGCGTTCACCGCCGCCTCGCGAGTGGCGAAGGCCGGACCCATGGCTTCGCTCGCGAAGGCGACAGCATCGCCGGCCAAGGCCGCTGCTTCCCGCTCCCGTTCGGCGTAGCCGCGGGGCGTGTGCAGGGCGGCTTCAGCCGTCTCGGCCACCGGATACAGGATTGCGGTCATGGCCCGCGACTGTGCAGCCCCGGCGCGGCAAGGCAAGGGCGAGCAGCGTCGTCCCAGCGTTTCGCCGTCTCGCGGCGACGGCTACAAGACGCACCATGATCCTGCCCGACCGTTTCGCTCCCCTGGCCGACGCCTTCAACGCCAACCTTGCGGCAGGCCTTGAACTCGGCGCCCGCCTTACCCTGGTGGAGGGGGGCGCGGTGGTGTTCGACATCTGGGGCGGTTATGCGGACCGCGCACGCACCCGCCCTTTCGACGCCGCCACTCTCACTCCGGTCTTCTCCACCACCAAGGCCATCGCCGCCCTGCTCATCGCCCGCCTGGTGGATCAGGGGCGGCTCGACTATGGCCAGACCGTCGCCAGCGTCTGGCCGCAGTTCGCCCAGGCTGGAAAAGAGGCGATCACCGTCGGCCAGGTCATGTCCCACCAGGACGGCTTGGCCGGCTTGCCGGAGCCCATGGACCCGGCGCTGTGGCTGGACTGGGCGGCCATCACAGCCAAGCTCGCCGCCATGGCTCCCCTTTGGCCGCCGGGCTCCGCCAGCGGCTACCACCCGATCACCTACGGCTTCACCGCGGGCGAGATCTTCCGCCGCGTGGACGGGCGCACCATGGGTCGGGCGCTGCGGGAAGACCTGGCCGAGCCGTTCGGCCTTGACCTGTGGATCGGCCTGCCGGACGCCGAGTTTTCCCGCGTCGCCGAGCTGGAGCGCCCGACGCGCTTCGCCGACTTCGGCAAGATCACCGAGGTGAAGAAGCTGGCCTTCCTCACCAAGTGGGCCTCGCCCGGCGGCCGCGGCGCGGCGGACTGGCGGCGCGCGGAGATCCCCTCCGCCAACGGCCACGTCACGGCCGCGGGCATGGCGCAGCTGATGAATGTGCTGGCGTGCGGCGGCGTACTGGACGCGACCCGCGTCCTTGGCGCGAGCACCGTGCAGGCCGCCATCGCCGAACGCATCGTGGGTCCGGACCTGGTGCTGCCCTTCGAGATCAGCTGGGCGGCGGGGTTCATGCGCAACGTCCCCAACATGATCTACGGCCCGGGCCGGCTCAGCGTCGGCCATTCGGG